>JAKAHQ010000278.1 GCA_021814855.1 Bacteroidota bacterium
AGGTGATGATATTGAAATTTACACAGATGAAACGCGCAGTGGTGTTTTAAGAATTCTTCATTCACTCAGATCGCAGATACAAAAATCAGATGGTCTACCGAATTTAGCACTGGCGGATTTCATCGCGCCAAAAGAAAGCGGTAAAGCTGATTATGTAGGTGCATTCGCAGTAACGGCTGGAATCGGCATCGAACCGATAGTTAAAAAATACGAATCCGGGCATGATGATTACAACAGCATTATTGCAAAAGCCCTTGCGGACAGGCTGGCAGAAGCTTTTGCCGAAAATATTCACGCACTCGTTAGAAAAAAATATTGGGGCTATTCTAAAGATGAAAAGCTTTCAAGCGATGAAATCATAAAAGAATGCTACCGCGGGATACGTCCGGCGCCCGGTTATCCCGCGCAGCCGGATCATACCGAAAAGACAATTATTTTCGATTTGCTTGACGCCGAAAAAAATGCAAATATTATTTTGACCGAAAGTTTGGCAATGTATCCGGCAGCTTCGGTTAGCGGATTATATTTTGCTCACCGCGAAGCAAAATATTTTAATGTCGGTAAGATTGGCAAGGACCAGGTTCTCGATTACCACAAACGCAAAGGAATGAGCTTTGAAGAAACCCAAAGATGGCTTCGCCCGATTTTGAATTACGATGAAGGAGAATGAGGAGCTTAACCTTTAATTAACACATCGAAGTTAATTATCTCATACTTTTGTGTATAAAAGTTTTTTAATAACATTTTCCCACGGCTGAAAAATGAAAATCAAAAATTTACTTCCGCACTTTCTAATTTCAATATTCACATTTTTATTTTTATTCGGCTGTTCGGGCTCAAAAAATATTTCGGACCCGAAAACAGAAGCAAACTTGCCCGGCAAATATAAGGGTTTTACACTTCTTCCAAACGGTTGGAGGCTTTCGCCAGCCGGAAACCAGGTTGGAATTGATGAACTTCCTTTAAATATGGTTTTAACCAGCGACGGCAGGTATGCTATTACTTCCAACAGCGGTCTGGCAGATAATTCTCTTTCCGTTGTCGATTTGAAAGAAGAAAAAGAAGTTCAAAGGTTTATTATAGATAAAACCTGGTATGGATTAGCTTTCAATGATGACAATTCGAAGCTTTATGTTTCCGGCGGTAATAATAATTGCATTTACATTTTTAATTTCAATTCTGGAAAGCTTGCGCTTCAAGATTCAATTGTCTTAGGCGAACGGGTTCCCAAAGAACATATTTCGGTAACTGGAATTGCTTTCGTAAAAAGTAAAAATTATATCCTCGCGGTTTCAAAGGAAAGCAACTCGCTTTATATCTGCAATGCTTCAACTAATAAAGTGATAAAGATAATTAAAATGGACGGCGCTTGCTATGATGTAAAAGTAAACCATGCCGGTACGTTTGCCTACGTCTCTGTTTGGGGAAATGCTTCTGTGGATGAAATTGATTTGAGCAATTTTGAAGTAACAAGCAAAATAAAGGTTGGCGATCACCCTTGCCAGTTGATAATTACAAAAGATGATTCGCGTTTGTTCGTTGCGAACGCAAATAACAATTCTGTTTCCGAGGTCAATCTCAATAAGAAAAAGGAAACGGAAAGAATTATTTCTGCATTATCGCCCGATGTTCCTTACGGCAGCACTCCGAATGCAATCTGCTTTAACAGTGATGAAAATATTTTGATGGTAGCTAACGCAGACAACAACTATCTTGCTTTGTTCGACATCAGAAAACCCGGCAAATCAAAAAGTATCGGATTCATTCCCGTTGGCTGGTATCCAACTGCGGTTCAATATTTAAAAGGAACAAATCAAATTTTAGTCGCGAATGGAAAGGGCTTAACTTCGCTGCCGAATCCTGATGGTTCTCATCCGCTGATAAAACATTACCACGCTACTCAATACATCGGTTCTCTTTTCAAGGGAACCGTTTCAATAATAAATTATCCTGATGCAGAACAATTATCAAAATATTCGAAACAAGTTTATGACAATACTCCGTACATTTATAAACAGAAAAATTGGACGGGAATTCAAAACGTAATTCCAGATAAGCATGATGGTATAAGAAGTGAAAAGATTAAGCATGTCTTTTACATCATAAAAGAAAATAGAACTTATGACGAAGTATTCGGCGACCTGCCGCAAGGGAACGGTGATTCATCACTTTGTTTCTTCCCGCAGAATATCACTCCGAATGAACATAAGCTTGTTTCGGATTTTACTCTTTACGATAATTTTTACTGTGACGCCGAGGTAAGCGCTGATGGACATAACTGGTCAACTGCGGCTTATGCTTCTGATTATGTTGAAAAAGATTGGCCGACAAATTACGGCGGTCGCGGGCAGGAATATAATTTTGAAGGCGGATATCCACTTGCAGCTCCCGCATCAGGATATATTTGGAATGATGTCCTAAACCACGACAGAACAATGCGAGATTACGGTGAGTTTACCGAAGAAGTAAATAATAATCCACATCTCAACGAAGCACGCGATGAAGATTTGAAGCCATATATATGTCCTACTTTTGCCGGTTGGGATTTAAAATTTAGCGATGTTGATAGGTATAAAGAATGGAAAGCTGAATTTGAAAAATATGTTGCTGGAGATTCGCTGCCGGACTTCTGCATAATGCGTTTACCGAACGATCATACTTACGGAACAAGAAAAGGAAAAGAAACTCCGCAAGCTTACGTTGCACAAAACGATTACGCTTTGGGGTTAGTTGTTCAGGAAATTTCACACAGCAAATATTGGAAGAATTCGATTATTTTTGTTCTTGAAGATGATGCACAGGACGGCAGCGATCATGTTGATGCACACCGCTCTACACTTCTTGTAATCGGTCCGTATGTAAAACGACATTATGTTGATCATGAAATGTATTCAACTTCAAGCGTGCTGAAGACGATTGAATTAATTCTTGGTCTTCCTCCGATGACACAGTACGATCTTTCAGCTACTCCGATTTTGTTTTCGATTTCAAACAAACCGGATTTAGAACCGTACACAGTTGTCGAACCCAAGATCGATTTAAATCAGAAAAACCTGGCAAGCGCTTATGGGTCAAAAGAATGCGATCACCTTGACTTTACAAAAGAAGACGCCGTTCCCGAAGATTTATTCAATGAAATTCTATGGAAGGCGATTAAAGGAAAAAATTCTGTTATGCCGCCGCCGGTTAGAAGTGCTTTTGTAAAAGTTACAGAGAAAAAAGATAAGGACGATGATTAAAGTTTAATTATCCGCGCAGCTTATCGAGAAGATCGTTAAGCTGCTTTATTTCTTCTTCATTTAAAGAAGACAGCCTTCCATCAACTTCTTTATCCATTAAATCAATTTGGGCAAGAAGATCAAGTCCCTTTTGAGTAATGCACACGTCAACGTTTCTCCTGTCGTGCGAACAAATATTTCTTTCAACCAATCCTTTTATGCGAAGCTTCTCAACAATGCGAGAAGCATCCGACATTTTATCCAGCATTCTTTCCTTAATCAATTTTATTGTTGCCGGATTGGGGTGCTGTCCTCGAAGTATGCGGAGAATATTAAACTGCTGCGGTGTAATTCCCAGCGGCTTGAAAAAGCCTACGTTCTGATTATTAAGCCAGTTGAAAGTATAAACTACGTTTACCGCAGCTTTATGGTATTCGTTTCTAAAATGCTTTTGCGATATTTCTTCTTCTAACTTCATCTGATTTTAATTTAAATTCATTGGAACTTCGATTATTATAAAGCTCGCATCGGAGGAAGCATTAAACCTAAACTCATCGTAGTCAGATACACCAACAGCGTGTCGTTTA
>JAKAHQ010000279.1 GCA_021814855.1 Bacteroidota bacterium
AAATGGAACCCCAGATGAAAATGAATCGAAAGGTATTCAGACAGCTCAAGTCACTTACTCAAAATTTATTTCTCTGCGCAGGCAGGCAGGGTCTTAACGTAATGCTCTGTGCCCCCGTCTCAGGTAGAGCCGGTCTAGTTTGCGAGAAAAAAGAAAGCCATTTCACACAGAGACCGCAAAGTTTACCCGCTGCTGTTCTGGCGGAAAAACGCAAAGGTCGCAGAGGATATTATCTCCCAAGCATAACGTGAGTCAAACAGGTTTCTTTTCTTTGGTCGGATTTGTGTTATAATCCTGAGATTTTCCTTTTGGAATGCTTAACGATTTCCACGCACTGCCGGCATGCAGACGAGCCATCAAAACAATTTGTCCTACATGATATGCCAGGTGCGACAACGATCGCGCGAGCGCGTCCGAAACGGTTAATTCTATTCCCCTAATTTTTACTTTCTTAGAAAGGTCGGCATCGGTAAGTTTATCAAGCTCGACGGATAAAACATCAAAAGCGTCGTTCCATTTTTTAATCAATATTTCTCTTACCTCGCCGTGTTCTTCAAATTCAACATCGCGTTTACGCCATTCTTTTTCGCCGTCTTCCGTCAAAAAATTTGTGAAACGCGATTTTAGATTTCCCGAAAGATGATTCAACAATATTGCAATCGAGTTTTCCGTCTCGCCGACCAGTTTATGAATATCGGCATCGTTTACCTGCTTTATTGCGGATTCGGCCAAGGCCCTATACCTATTGTATTCCGATTTGATCGATTCAATCACCATTTGAATTCCTTTCACGCTAATTATTATAACGGAAAAACAACCGTGTTATTTTTTTGGTTCAAGAACTATTTGGATCAGCCCGGATTCGAAAGTGTCAACTTTTTTAGTTATCAAGTTGATTCTATGTTTGATTTTTTTAAATAGGGGAATTCCATTGCCAAGAATAATCGGAAGGATAGAGATTACATATTCATCTATAAGATTTGCTTCCAGCATCGGTTCAATAATATCCGCACCGCCTACAAGCCAGGCGTTTCCGCCGTCCCGGTTTCGCAGCCATCTCCAAAGCTCTGCGGGATCTTCATTTAGGAAAACCAAATTTTCTTTTGAAGGATATTTATTTGGTGACCGTGTAAACACATAGGCAACTTTACCGGGAAATGGATCTTCCATTCCCATTTTAAGGGCGTCGTCGTAAGTTTTTCTTCCAACCAAAACCGTTTCGATAGAGGAAATAAATTTATTGTATCCGTAATCTTGATCCGTGAAAAGCCAATCTATTTCCCCGTTGGGTCCGGCAATGCAGCCGTCTATGCTGGAGGCGATGTAAAGAATTAGTTTTCTCATCCAACCTAATCATTCATTTTTTGATTAGTTCGTGAAATGATTCCAATTATTTACATCTATAATATTAATATCGCCGCAAAGAAACAATTTTGCGATCACGCAATAACCGGTACAAATGCCGCAAGTTTTTGTTCAAATGTTTCAAACTCGGCTTTTATCTTTTGTCGTACCGCTTCCGTTTCTTCAATCATTTCCGGAATTATCTTTTTGTAATACTCAATTCCGTCCATAAGATTTTGACGAAAGGTGTTGAAAAATTCTTCGGTCTGCAAAGAAATATCCCCGGCCGTCTCTTCCATTTTTTTCTGAAGATAATCGGTATATAAACCCAACTCTTTAACAAACATGTTTGGTCGTTTTGGATGCGTAATTAAATTTATTCTACCGTAAATATGATCTATCATTTCTTTAAGCGTGGAGACTTTTGAAAAGTAAGCAAGGTTTGGTCCCGGACATACGGAAACGGCCTGGCTTATTTTCGGCGTTTCTATTTTATTAACTATCAGCGCAGACGACGCGAGGCCTTCGCAAAGACATACTTTTTGAACGGTTTTACCGAAAGCATTTTCGAATTCACTTGAATCTGAATACTCTTCCTTAATTGCTGCAATTTTTTTATTCAGATAATTTATTGAAGCCGTACAAATAGGTCTTTCGGTAAACTCCTTGTTGGACTCCAAATATTTTTTTGTACAAGCACTTCCCGGTCTGCCGGCGCTAATTTTTTCGTTTTTCTCTTCGTCTTTGCTGTTTCCTCTAAGGCTGTTAAACGGAACGCCGAGAGGTGAAATATCGCTTAGATAAAGATCGTCTTCTCCGGCATCGCACAATTTCTTAAGTGTCGGTCCATCAATGTTCATAACTTCCGGCACAAGAAGAAAGGGGCTTCCCCATCCGACCGATTGAACTTTGTAATGCCGCAACAGGAATTCCTGCTCGGACGATTTACCGACGCCGCCTTGAACGGTAACGTCAAATTGCAGACTGTCTTCATCAACAGGAATTTCTTTTTTATTAAGTGCGGGTAAATAAATTTCTTTCAGCGATCCCAGCAATTCGTCTTTCTTCGTCGTGAATTCTTCCAAAATGGGGCCAAGAAGTAAACCATCGGTTGCAAAAGCATGTCCGCCGCAATTTAATCCGGATTCAATTCTGTATTCGGATACCCATAAACCTTTTTTTGCCAAAAATTTTCCCTGTATAAACGCTGAACGGAAATCGCTTACTTTAATTATAATTTTCTTTTTAAACTTTCCCTCTACATCCGGATAAAAATCTTTAAACGATTCAATATAGCTGTACAACTTAGGATTCATGCCGGCGGAAAAAACTATTGAGCTCTCCAATTCGCTGTTGGCAAATCCCCGTAACGCGGCATGCGCGTCGTTATACTCACTCGGCAGCAAATTTCCTTTTGAATCATAATTAGCTTTATCGAGCTTTGTCATTATGTTAACGTCAACAGAACCGGGCTTAATATTTTCCCGCAGCCAATTCTGCAGCTTCTCTTTCACGGATTTTTCTTTAGTCCGCAACATCTCAAGATATTTCTCTTTCAGATGAGAGACATCGGGAAGCAATTCAAAATATTTTGTTATCTCGCTGCCGGCTTCAAAGCTCGAGTTTTTCAGCTTTTCAAAATTATCCTTTACTGTCTGACTTATCATATTCAAATAAGCGGTTATCCTTCTGGCCCGGGAATCATGCTCGTTCTCTTCAATTTTAACGTAATTCTTGCCTGAACTTTCGAGATAAGTTTTACGTAGGTGTTCCATAAGTTTATCGTCAACAATCGACATAACGGATGAAATACCATACTTGGCAACTTTAACCGGCGCATCAATTGAAAACCCGAGACCCAAAACCGGGATATGAAATTTATGTATTGCTAATTTTGTCATTTCCAATTCTCATAATAAATTAGGTTGTATGGATAGGCTCAAAACTCTCCGCGGCAGGAAAAAATAGTATCGGAAGTACGGGGAAAATAAATCTAACGGTCTAAAACCAATCTATATTATTCTAACTACGTAGAACTCAAACGAGCCTGAACTTTAGTGTTTGAAGTTAAGAAAAATAACGGCTTGATTACAATTCAAGTTTGAACGTGTTAATTACTTTTACACAACATTTACATTTAGAATGAAATATTGTTATCACCAAAGTCGAGAAAAGTACGGAAATGATTCTTCGACATTCACATGAATTAACGGTCTATCAAATATAAAGTCAACTTCCGGGCCGTTACAAAATAATTTCACCTTAGAATTTCGCATGCCTTATTAACCTGGTTTGAAAAGTTACCCAGGACTTTTGCCGTAACATCAATTTGTTCCTCTGCCTCTTTCCATTTTTTCTGTTCAATCGCTTCCCTAACTCCCGGCAAAGTTTTTACCCCGTAGCCAGTGTATAAACCAGGTGCATAAATTTGATGCG
>JAKAHQ010000280.1 GCA_021814855.1 Bacteroidota bacterium
TAACGCCGCAATTAATCGCGGTGTTAACAAAACTATTTAGATTGTAGTAACCGTTTCAACGGTTTTATCTTCAGTCTCGAATAACGAATTAATCTATTTATAAGCATGAGGAATTCTGTCTTAAGATAATATAGAGGTAAAAACCAAAAGCAATAAAAATATTTTAGCGGTGAATATCAATCATGATATTTTAATTGAGGTCATTGAAAGCGAACCCATAATTGTTTTGTCGTTAAAGAATTCAACCGCCTCATTTTCTTCTTTTAGCCCGAGAATGTAGAGAAGGGGAATGTAGTGTTCTGCCGTGGGAATGGCCATTAAAGCTTCCTTTCCCAGCGACCGGTAATTAATTAATTCTTTGTGGTTGCCGCTTTCAATAAGCACTTTGAATTTCGAGTTCATTAATTCAGCCCAGTCGTATGAGCCGTTGGGATTATACCAGTCAACCAGCCGGAGATTGTGAACCATGTTTCCGCTGCCGATAATTAGAACTCCTTTTCTACGAAGAATGGAAAGTTCTTTGGCAAGGTCATAATGCCATTGAGTTGATTTATTATGGTCGATGCTTAACTGCACAACCGGAATGTCCGCAGCGGGGTAAATATGTTTTAGTACGCTCCACGTTCCATGGTCTAGCCCCCAAGAATTATCAAGTTCAACATGCGTCTTGTTAATTATTTCCTTAGTGGAATTGGCAAGTAAAGGATTTCCCGGAGCGGGATAATCTACGGCAAAAAGTTCGTTTGGAAAACCGTAAAAATCATGAATTGTCTTTGGCCGTTCCATTGCTGTAACAAATGTGCCGTCTGTTTCCCAGTGGGCAGAGACGCATAAGATTGCGGCGGGCTTTTCAAGACTGTTGCTTATTTTTTTCCAGCTTCTGCTAAAGTCGTTATCTTCAATCGCGTTCATCGGGTTGCCGTGCCCAATAAACAGCATGGGAGTTTTTGAATCCTTAGCGGGAAGTAAATCGATATATTTTTTTAATTCTTTTAGATTATCCATTATGTTGTATCATGTTTGTAAGTAAAATTAAATGCACAAGAAATTAACAAAATCCCGAATAATTAGAATGCGCAATGGTTTTGACTATCAATTTTTCTGCAGCCGTTAATTGAATGACGGCTTTATCGCGCCTTCTATTAAATTACTTTGTGATGTCTTTATGTAACGTTGTGTAAGTGAAGGCATAAAGGTTCACCAAGTCTCGCAGCGTACTCACAAAGTTTAACGAAGAAATCTTAAACTTTTCCCGAAATAACGAAATCAAATTCACTCATTTCAGAATTGGGTTGATAATGTTTAATGATACGCTAAGCACGTATAATAGAAAGGATTACTAAACAAACCGGTAAAAATTATTTCAATTCTTTCTTATAACATCTTCTTCTTTTATGCTGCCGGCTATCGAAGAATTTCCACTGAGCCTGGATCTTAGAATTGCCTTCGAGTTCCCTGTTGGTTTCAACTTTTTTAATGTTATGCTTAGTGAAGACTTTATGCATCTGGTTTATGAGGATTGCATTAACTCCCTTGTTCTGCAATTCGGGATCGACTGCTGTTAAATATAAATCAACATTCGGATTGTTTTTCATCGCTTTAAGAATGTGTAAAAAGCCGAACGGAAAAAGATTGCCGTTGCTTTTCTGCATCGCTTTAGAAAGGGAAGGCATAGTAATTCCAAAAGCTACAACTTTATTGTTCTTATCAAGAACAATCGGCACATAATCCGGCTTTATAAATCCGAAGTAAGCTTTAACGTACATATCAATTTGTTTATCGGAAAGTTCTACAAATCCGTAGAGATCTTTATATGCTGCATTTATCAGGTAAAAAATTTCTTTTGCGTAAGGCAGCATTTCTTTGGCTTTTTTCACATTTAGAACTTTCAATTGCTCACGCTGCGCAACTGCATCGGCTATCCTGGAAACTTTCTCCGGCATAACGGAAGAATCGAACGCGACTTCGTATTCAACCCAATCAACATCTTTTTCATAGTTTAATTTTTCAATATGATCCTTGTAATAAGCGTGGTTATAGATTGAACCGAATGTGCTAAGCTCATTGAATCCTTCGATCAGCATTCCTTCGCCGTCAAAATCCGTAAAGCCCAGCGGACCGTGAATGCTTTTCATGCCTTTTTCTGCGGCCCATTTTTCAACTGTTCCGAATAAGGCTGAAGAAACTTCGCGATCGTCAAAAAAATCGAGCCAGCCTAATCGAGCAGTCTTTTCTTCAAATTTTTGGTTGAACTTATGATTTATAATTCCAGCAATTCTGCCTGCTACTTTGCCGTCTTTGTAAGCTAGCCAGTAAGACGCTTCGCAAAAATCGAAAGCGGGATTTTTATGGGGAGAAAGAGTTTTAATCTCATCAAAAATCATTGGCGGAACCCAGAATGAATTTCCTTTATAGATTTCAAACGGAAAACGGATGAATTTTTTTAATTGGCTTTTCGATTTGACTTCTTTAACCGTAACGGGAGGAACCGTCACGCAGTCAAGTACGGTTAAAACAACGGGAGCGGTTTCCTATACGGCATCGGCTACGTCTGCGGGAATCAACTTATCCAATAACATCACTTACAGACATAAATTTGTTACCAAAGGCAGAACGCTTTCTTTATCGGTAAACGCAGATGATAATTACAAATATCCGAAATGGAAGATTGAAACAGATTCATTAAATCGAATCACAAATAGTTTAGACAGATATACTTTTCAAGAAAGGAATGATGAATCGAAAGGATATTCGCTTTCATCGAGAATTATGTATACAGAACCATTAGGTCAAAAAAGTTTGTTGCAAATTAATTACAACAGCAATTTGTCGCACAACGAATCAGATAAACTTACATCAAATCTTTTATTACCAAATAATCCGATCGATACTTTATTGTCTAATACTTACAAAAGCGACTATCTTACCAATTCTGCCGGGTTAGGATACAGGATACAAACGCAAGATTTTAATGGGTCGTTTACGTTGAATTATCAATTAGCAGAGTTAACAGGTTCAACTGAATTTCCGGCAAAAAGTAATATAAACAGAACGTATAACAATTGGTTACCTACGTCCTTACCCGAGACCTGAAAATATGCGGTTCCGCCGAAAATCAGATTTGAATTTGAAGTTAAAGTAATCGTATCCCAGTTTTTTCCTCCGCCCGTAAGATTATTATTGGAAGCGGCGTTTTGAGAAAGAGTCTGATAATTAGCAATTACATATGGGGTAACACCGATTATTAATGCGGCAATGACAATGAATAATTTAGTGAAAGCATCGACTTCCGCAAATTGGTTCCAAAGTACGCTTAGAAAACCTTGCTTTGAGTTTCTTCCGACAAACTTTGCCATAACACAGTATGTTCATATTTTTTATTCCTTGTCAAGAGGTATCTTAGCTACGGAAGTGCTTTAAATATTCATTTTAATGCCGGGGGACATGGTGCTTTTTAAGGTTACATTCATGATATTTGATTTTTTAACTGCGTTAATCATGGTATTGATATTTTCAGTCAATTTTTCGTGTCCGAATGACATTTTCCCGACCGTCAAATGCATAATCGGGGATTTTGCTTCGGTTTTAAAAGAAATCTGTCCGCCTTCATATTTTTTAACCACTTCTTCGGGGTTAGAAGTGATAGTCCCGTTTTTTGGGTTAGGCATCAGGCCTCTCGGGCCCAAAATTTTTGCCACTTTGGCAAGTTTTGCCATCATCGCAGGTTCGGCGACTAAAACATCAAAATTAATAGTACCTTTTTCTACTTC
>JAKAHQ010000281.1 GCA_021814855.1 Bacteroidota bacterium
TACCGTCGCGAAGGGTCGTATCAAACAGCTCGATGTAATCTAAATTCATTTTATTCCCGTTAAACTTTTTTGAATTTGTTTTACTAAATCATTTTTGCAGCGCGTGCATATTCAAATAAACCGCCGGCTTCAACTATCTCAAATACATCGCCGAGAGGATTGAGTTGATAACTTTTACCGCTTGTATGGTTAATCAGTTTGTTTCCATCGACGTCAACTTCAACTTTATCTCCCGTTTTTATTTTATCGTTTAGCTTAACAGTGGTTTCGTAAGGAATTAAAAATCCGCCGTCGACCGAGTTGCGGTAGAATATTCTCGCGTATGATTCTGCTACAATCACTTTTACGCCGGCTACTTGAAGTGCCAGGGGGGCGTGTTCGCGCGATGAACCGCATCCGTAGTTTGAGCCGCCGATAATTATATTATATTCGGACTGATAATTATCCCCTATGATAAACGGTTTTCCTCCTTCCGGTAGGCCGGCTTTGTCAAGAGGTACGCTCGAAAGAGCGAAGTGTCCGTATTTTTTCAATTCCTCCGGGTCGCTTGTGCTGTAAACCAAATGCTCAGCAGGAATAATTTGATCGGTATCTATATTATCGCCGAGAACGTATGCTTTGCCAATTATTTTCTTTTCCATAGTAATCCTTAATTTTTTTTGTTGAATCAACCACCTTCTCTATTCCCCCTCCTTAACAAGGAGGGGGTAGGGGGAGGTCAAATAAATTCTCTTGGATCCGTAATCTCTCCTGTAATTGCCGATGCCGCGACGGTTAAAGGAGAAGCCAAGAACACCTGAGATTTTTTACTTCCCATTCTTCCCGGAAAATTTCTGTTCGTAGTTGAAATTACAACATCGCCATCTGTGCTTCTGCCAATTGTATCCGACGGTCCCCCCAAACATGCGGCGCATGAAGATTCGGCTATAACGCAGCCTGCTTTATCAAATATATCGCGTAAAGAAACTCCATTAATGGTTTCCTCTTCAAGTTGTTTAGCCACCGATGTACTTGCCGGAACTATAAACGTTGTTACACTCACCTTCTTTCCAAAAAGTAATTGAGCGGCAAATCTAAAATCCGTAATCTTACCGCCGGTGCATGAACCGATATAACACTTGGTGAGTTTTGTTCCTTGAACATTGCGTACAGTATCCATATTATCAGGACTGTGTGGTTTAGCGACAAGAGGTTCAATCTTACTAACGTCATATTTATAACGTGAATGATATGCGGCGTCCGGATCGCTTGTAAATATTTCATATTCAGTCACACCGGTTTCGGCAAGATACTGCTTGGTAGTTTCATCAACGGCAATAATTCCGTTCATACCGCCGGCTTCAATTGCCATATTTGTAAGCGTCATTCTTTCGAGCATGGATAAAGATGAAATCGCTTCGCCGTCAAATTCCATTGCACGGTAGGTTGCGCCGTCCGTACTTATATCGCCGAGAATTTGAAGAATTAAATCTTTTGCGGTGAGGTAATTCGGCATCGCACCGTTAAATGTAAACTTCATAGATTCAGGTACTTTCTCCCAAATCTTTCCGGTTCCAAGAATGAATGCCGCATCGGTATTTCCAACGCCTGTAGCGAACATACCGAATGCGCCGGAGGTACATGTATGAGAATCCGTTCCGAATAAAACCGTTCCAGGAACGTTATATCCTTCCTCTGCAAGAGCTATGTGACAGACGCCCTTGTATCTCTCGGTGCCTACGTCATAATAATTCGGAAGATTGTACTCGTTTGCAAACTGACGAAGAATATCAACGTTACGATTAGCATGAGGATTCTTGGTAAAGATGTAATGATCGGGAAAGATCACAAGTTTATCTTTATCCCAAATCTTTGCTCTCTCGCCGAATTCTTTTTTCCAAATTGCAATTGTCGGCGGTCCGCAAACATCGTGAGTCATCAACACATCAACGTCCATCCATACATTTTCGCCGGCTTTAACGGCTTCACGTCTGGCTGCTTGTGCAAATATCTTTTCGGTAATAGTCATTCCCATTTTAATTTCCTTTATACTTTTTTTATTTCCAATCCATTTTCTTCAAGAACAACGGTAGTCTTTGTGAAGAACAAATATTGATTAATCGCCTGCAGATAAGCTTTGGCGCTGGCTTCAATAATATCGGTAGATGTTCCCCTGCCGGTAAAAGAATTTTCTCCGCTGCGAATTCTTACTATTGCTTCACCCAGAGCTTGCCTTCCCTGTGTAACCGAACGAACGTTGTACGATTCAACCGTTGGTTTTATTTCGAGCACTCTTTCGATTGCGTTAAACACCGCGTCAACCGGGCCGTCGCCCGTAGAAGATTCCTGCATTATCTTTCCTTCGGCTTTAAGCTGAATAGTAGCGGTTGGAATAGTATCAGTTCCGGCATTTACATGCATATACTGAAGTTCGTAAAGCTCTTCTTCTTTATAGATTTCATCTCCCATCAGAACACGGAGATCGTCATCGAAGACTTCTTTTTTCTTATCGGCGAGTTCGAGGAAGGCCTCATAAACTTTCTGCATTTCATCTTCGGAAGGATGGTAGCCGAGCTCGTTTAATCTTGCCTTTAATCCGTGTCTGCCTGAATGTCTTCCGAGAATAATTTTTGTTTTGTTCACGCCAACGGATTCCGGCGTCATAATTTCGTAGGTCTCACGGTTTTTAAGAACGCCGTCCTGGTGAATTCCGGATTCGTGAGCAAAAGCATTTTCACCTACAACGGCTTTATTCGGCTGAACAACCACGCCGGTAAAGCCCGATACCATTCTGCTTGTATTATAGATTTCTTCAAAGTTGATATTTGTATTAAAGTTACAAATATCGTTACGTACCTTAAGAGCCATCACAATTTCTTCAAGCGATGCATTACCTGCGCGTTCGCCTATACCGTTAACGGTACACTCAACCTGGCGGGCGCCGTTCTCAATTCCAACAATGGAATTTGCAACAGCCAAGCCGAGATCGTTGTGACAATGAACACTGATAATTGCTTTGTCGATATTTTTTACGCGGCGTTTAAGCTCGGCTATCTTCCATCCAAACTCCGAGGGAAATGTATAACCTGTAGTATCGGGAATATTGACTGTTGTAGCACCTGCTTCAATTGCCGTTTCAATTACATCGGCAAGATAACCGATATCCGTTCTTCCGGCATCTTCGGCAGAAAACTCAACGTCGTCGCAAAAGGTTTTCGCGTATGCTACTGCGTCGTAGGACATTTTCAACACGGTCTTTCTCTTCTCTTCAAGAGAAGCGCCGTATTTGCTGTCGCCAAATTTGCCGAGAATATGAATATCGGATGTGCTTGAGAAAGTATGAATCCTTGGATGCTTGGCATTTCGCAAAGCATCGAACGCGGTTTTAATATCTATCTCTTTCGCGCGAGACAGACCCGCAATTATAACTTCCGATTCGTCGGCGATTCTTTTTACCGCTTCAAATTGAGTCGGCGACGAAACAGGAAATCCCGCTTCAATTACATCAACATTTAGTTTTGCTAGCTGGCGTGCAATCTCTAGTTTTTCATAAACATTCAATGATGCGCCCGGCGATTGTTCGCCGTCCCGTAAAGTTGTGTCGAAGATAATAATTCGTTCGCTCATGATTTCACCTTTTGTTTATTAGAGATTTACGCAACGCCCGGCATGTCATAAAGTAAACACGCCGAGAGCCTGCTCGTTAAATATTTCGTTGTAATTTTCTATTACATGATTCGTCATCTGCTCGGTTGTCACAAGTTCGCATCCATCGGAAAATATATC
>JAKAHQ010000282.1 GCA_021814855.1 Bacteroidota bacterium
AATCGAACTACTATAGAATTGAAACATGAAAGATGTGCAAGCCGAAATTATGGCAATCGACGTCTTAATCGAACTACTATAGAATTGAAACTGCCCAACGCTTGGATCTGCCGGATCGGATTCTTCACTAACGTGAATCGGCTGCCATTTTGTAACGCGATAATAAGGCGTTCCTTCAACTTCGTGGTCAAGAATCATTTCATTTATTGCATACCGCATCGAAACATTTTTTCTTATTCCATCTACAACATCATTATAAACTTCTTGCGCTCTTTGGTTCTTGCTGTAACGAGCTGTAACCCACAATCTTTTTTCTGCGGGATTTACAGAAGCATCTTCAATTACGCCGATAACATCACCGTAATGAGTATCGCGTAAAGACGCGCCACTTTGCAGCCGTGATAAATCAATTGCTCCTGGCGAATGGTCTAAAATCTCGTAACCAAACCATTGTTCAACCGGGAATTCGGAAGAGACGGGAAACTGAGCCGTCCTCTTCTCTTGATCCACCGGCGCTCTGTCCGTCACTTGAAGATGGCGTGTCAGTGTTTTGCCCATCACTTGACTGCGTATCTGTTCCAGCGAAAGTTTTGCCATTTGTGTTTTCTCCAAAATTTATATCGTTCTTTTTTGCTTCAATTTTTTCTTTTCCAAGTTCTTCTATAACTTGACTAAAATCTTTTCCTTGTTTCGCAAGCGCATCTTTGCGTGTTTGCAAGCCGTGGTCTATTGCCATTATTTCCGCTTGCACGTCTTTCATAGGATCAACCCAAGCCCAGCGCACCGGCTGCCATTCGTGTTGTAAAAATTTTCCCAACTTAGAATAAGGAAGATTCACTTCGCCGGTAAGCATTGCCCACTTAAGCCAATTTTTGTAAACTTTTTTATTGAATTTTTTTATGAATAGTTCTTGATCTACCATCCATATTTGGCGCTGCTGCAACTCGCCGCCGCGCAATGATGAAAAGCTTACGCCTTCCAGATCGCCCGCGAATGAATTGTAATTTCTCCCAAGTCCGATTGCGGATTCTCTTAAATGTTCTTTTCTAAACGAAGGATATTCGCCATGCGGGTAAGTTGGATCCCATCCGGTAAATTGGCGATTGCCGATATCTTCGATTATTCCCGATTGAAAATCAGAAATAATATTTCCATCTTCATCTTCATCATCGCCTTGATATTCGGTAGGAATGCCGTTGTCTTTATCAGATATAAAACCCATCTTAGAAGCTCCGGCGCGTGCGTTTACTATCGCCGCTTCATCATAACCTTGAAGATTATGAATCGTAAGCATTGCGGCGGCTAAGTGAGACATGCCGCGTTGCTGGTTTGTAAACTCCGGATCGAATCCGAAAATAATTTCTTCCGCTGGAACTCTTTCTAATCCGTATAGGTTTGCAGATGGTTGATAATTAAAACCGTAAACTCCCATGTATTCTGTTTCGGCATTTTGCTTTCGAATCCAAAATGCAACCGGTTTTTTCCATTCATTTATTTCAACGCCCATTATTGCGTAGTTACCGTTGGAAAGTTTCATCGTAAACTTTTCATCAAGCGCGTCCGGTTCAATCGGTTGCAAAGAAAATCCAAATTTATTTACACCGTCTGCTGAACCAGTAACCATGCGAACCATAAATTCACCGTCTCGCTTCAATTGATTTGCAAGCAGCCATTGCAGCTCAACAAAATCTAAAGCTCCCGCCATTGTGCAATATTCCGGATTGCTCCATTCATCAAATTTAAATTCGATGTAAGAGTTTGCTTTTACATCTTCTTTTCCATCCGGGAATTTCCCGCGCACTTGAAGCGTTGGCCCTTTTGGCCCGATAACATTAGCGCGGTTATCTAAGAAGTAACCGCGCACATAAGAATTATTTTTATGAAGATCACGCGCACGGCTGCGAACAGCAATCATATCGGTTCTGATTTCCCGGTGAATACTGTCTGCGGCGGCAATCCAATCGGTTGTTAAGCGATTAAGCTTGCCAGCGCGGTAACTGCGCTGCGCAATTGCCTTGCCTTGGTTTACTCTCGTAAGCCCTACACGTGATAATATGTTATCAAATAATTTCATCAAGATTTTATTTATTAGTTCTTTGGCCTTGTAAAAAGTAAATCCAGCCGATTAATTACCGCGTCTGATCTATTACCTTCCTCACCGACAAATTTTAATCTGTAAAAAAGAAATTTTTTATTATTCAGATCTGTGGTCCCGGTATATAATGTTTCAAGCGAATCACTAACCGTTCCGATTGTATCAATAGTAACTATATTTGATAAATCATTACTTCCTTGCAGCGTAACAGTTATGTAAGGTTTGCCTAATGTGCTTGTTTGTATTTTATCGTACGTAACCGGATATGTGTAAAAGCTATTGCCAAGGTAAGATTGAGCGCTAAACCATTTGGAGTAAACAGTTGCATTCGTATCAACCGCAACCGAACTAACATAAAATGATTCTGCATTATTTCTACTATCGCCGTCGGTATAAACTTTTACTTGCGCAAACGAAACAGACGCAAATAATAAAAGAGCCGTTAAAAGTGTTAAAATTATTTTTGATGTTTTCATTTTATCCTTCCTATATTTTTAATTTTGATTTTTGAATTTCTTAAGTAAATCTTGTTAAAATTTTTCTGTTAGCTTTTTTCAACCCGGCTTTTATTTCCGCATTATGAATTTCTTTTAGAAGTTGAATTCTATCTTCATATAAAACTCGTTTGCCGTTTACAATTACTTCTTTCATTTCGCGGCTGGTTAATTTTTCGTAAGCAGCTTTTAAATTTTCTACTTGCTTCATCCAATAAGTCCGCGCGTCGCCGGCGGATTCTAAATTTGGGTAAATATGAATTACGCCATCTTCACAAAGAATTACATTATCAGAATCGGCCTTATCGGTTAGCTTAACTTGATATGCATAATCGCCGGATGGAAGCGCACTTGTTTCAGATGCTATTTTTTCAATAAGATAATCTTCGCCGGCTGCGGAAGCGTTGATTACAATTGCATTATTGGCTTGGTATTTTAAAACAACTTTAAGGTCGTAGCTGCTAGAAGGATAGTCTGAAATGCTTTCTTGCCAGCTCCATTTTTCACCGGCAAAAAGTTTAAGAGATGATATTTTTAACTTAGACATTTTATCCTTCAAAATTTCTAAGGATAAAATGGTTTTATTTAAAAATTAAAAACAGTAAAACTTATGGCAGTTGTATGTACATAAAATTAGGTTTTATGTACATGTTAAAATTATTATTTGAAGTGCTCAACGACCTCTATAATTTGATAATATGGTTTCCCTTTATAGTTATTTTCAAAATGTTTTTTACAAATTTCAAAATCCTTATTGCCATATTCTATGATTCCCAGTTCAATATTTATTATAACGTAAAACAAATGCGGCACTGGCGGATATTCTTTCCATCCGTGAATTCCATTCGGTGAATTTTCGTTATAATAATAACCTCCTTTTATTAGTTTAAATTCTTCACCCAACGTCACCCAAAAATAATTCGTGAAAATCTTTTCTGTGAGTTCTTTTGCTTGTTGCTCTGTTTCATTAAAAGCAATACCGAAATTATCTTTTATAAATTTGAATAATTTATTGTTATCCATTTTTCTACCTATAATTTTTATTAAAAATTTTTCACCCAGTAGTTGTATGTACATTGACGCGGGATTTATGTACATAAGGAAAATTAGGATTCCGCCCGTTGGATTATAATGTCTGCCCTAATTCCCGCAAATATTTTTCGCCCGGATA
>JAKAHQ010000283.1 GCA_021814855.1 Bacteroidota bacterium
GAGACGGGATGTGTGATAAATTCCGAATTCGACCGTGGGCTGCCGGAGATAAATTCAAACCTCTCGGTATGCAGGGTTTCAAAAAGGTTTCGGATTTTTTAACGGACTGTAAAATTCCTACATCTAAAAGAAATAATCAGCTCGTGCTCTTAAACCGGAACCATATAGTATGGATAATTGGTTTAAGAATAGACGATCGATATAAAGTGAATTCCAAAACTAAAACAGTCTATAAATTATGGATGAATTGAAAAAAGAAGGTAAAGACGAAATAATTATCGGTACGGAAAGATTTATTACTTATTTAACCGAACAGGAAATACAGAAAAGGATTTCCGAGTTAGGCAAACAGATTTCGGAGGAATACAAAGCCAAGCTACCGATATTTATAGGCGTGCTCAACGGCTCGTTTATGTTTATGGCCGATTTGATGAAACACATTACAATAAACTGCGAAATGGATTTTTTCAAACTTTCCAGTTACGGCGACGAGAAAATTTCTTCCGGTAGGGTAAAGCTGATCAAAGATCTTAACGCAGATATTAATGACAGGCATTTAATAATTGTAGAAGATATAATCGATTCGGGGCTGTCAATTAATTATATCGAGCAGATAATTAAGGAACACACACCCGCGAGTATGAAGGTCGTATCTCTCCTAATGAAGCCGGAGAGTTTAAAATATGACGTTAAAATTGATTATATTGGCTTCAAAATTCCTAATAAATTTGTGATTGGTTACGGTCTCGATTACGCTCAGAAATATCGAAATCTACGCTCAATCTATGTTTTAAGCGAATAGGTGAATACCAAATGGAATATTTTAATAATAAGTTATATATGGCCGATCAAGAAAATAATTCGAACCAGAATAAGCCAAAAAGAGGCCCGGGCGGTCAGCAAAAGCCCGACGGCGATTTTGATTGGGGAAGAATAATTAAAACAGTGTTCAGTTGGGGTGCCGTTATAATTGCAGCGGTAATTGTTATGCAGTTTATGCGCGCCGGTACTTCCGGCACCGTGGATGTTTCTTACGATGTCTACGAAGATTTTCTCAATTCGGGCAAAATTGTTGAAGCTAAAATTTATAAGACGGATGTTAACGATTACCGATTTGAGGGAACTCTCTCCGAAAAACAAAAGCGGCTAATCAACGGCAACTATGTTGATATAAAAACTTTTTCTACCACGCTTGTCGAACCGGTTATCCAGGATCAAGTAAAGATCTGGAATGAGAAAAATATTAAATACACTTTCGTAAAGGAATCGAACGAGTGGATGACGGTTCTTCTCGGGCTGCTTCCCTGGGTTTTAATTTTCGGTCTATGGATGTTCTTCTTTAGAAGAATGCAGGGCGGCGGCGCAGGCGGAACGAGAGGCATTTTCAACTTCGGAAAAAGCAAAGCTAAACTTATTTCGGAATCAGCTATCAAAGTTACATTTAAAGATGTTGCGGGTGCCGACGAAGCCAAGCAGGAACTTGAAGAAATTATCGAGTTCTTACGGGAACCAAGTAAGTTTCAAAAACTCGGCGGTAAAATTCCGCGCGGCGTTTTATTATTGGGCCCTCCTGGAACCGGAAAGACCTTATTGGCAAGAGCCGTAGCAGGCGAAGCCGGCGTGCCGTTCTTCTCTATCTCCGGTGCGGATTTCGTTGAAATGTTTGTAGGCGTTGGTGCGAGCCGCGTTAGAGATCTTTTTTAACAAGGTAAGAAGAACGCGCCTTGCATAATTTTCATAGATGAAATTGATGCCGTAGGTCGACATCGCGGCGCAGGTTTGGGAGGCGGCCATGATGAACGTGAGCAAACATTGAATCAGCTGCTTGTCGAGATGGACGGCTTCGAGCAAAACAGCGGCGTAATTATTATCGCTGCAACCAACCGCCCGGATGTTCTCGATCCGGCATTGCTGCGCCCAGGTAGATTTGACCGCCAGGTTGTTGTAGATCGTCCAGATGTAAAAGGCCGCGAAGGAATCCTGAAAGTCCATACAAGAAAAATTCCTCTTGATGTAGACGTGAATTTAACCGTGCTCGCAAAAGGTACTCCGGGATTAGCCGGTGCGGAAATAGCAAATCTTGTTAACGAGGCGGCATTACTTGCAGCTCGTAAAAACAAGAAGAAAGTTACGATGGAAGATTTTGAGGAAGCCAAAGATAAAGTGATGATGGGCATGGAACGGAAGAGCATGATAATTTCCGAAGATGAAAAGAAGATTACTGCTTACCATGAAATCGGGCATGTGCTTGTAGCCAAAATGATTCCGGAGGCCGACCCGGTTCACAAAGTTACAATTATTCCTCGCGGACGCGCTCTTGGCGTAACAACTTATCTTCCGGTTGACGAAAAACATACTTACTCAAAAGAATATCTTGAAGCAATGATTGCTTATGCATTAGGCGGAAGAGCTGCGGAGAAAATTGTATTCAACCGCTTTACAACCGGCGCCGGAAATGATATTGAAAAAGCGACCGGTATTGCCCGTAAAATGGTTTGCGAATGGGGTATGAGCGAAAAACTTGGTCCATTGGCATACGGTGCTAAGGAAGAAGAAATCTTTTTAGGAAGGGAAATAACTAAACATAAAGATTACAGCGAACAAACGGCGCAGGATATCGACTCGGAATTGAAAAAGATTGTAATTAACGGTATGGAACGAGCAGAGAAAATTCTTACCGATAATATTGATGTGCTGCATAAACTTTCTCAAGAACTGCTCGAAAGAGAAATTCTGGATAACGATGAGATTGAAAAAATTATGCGCGGAGAAGAACTTCCGCCGATTAAGAAAAACGGAACGCCCGAATCCGATAAAAAAGACGATTCGGCAGTACCCGAACACGTTCAGAAATTATTAGACGAGAAGAAGAAAAGAGAAGCGGATCAACCGTTGGCCGGTGCTCAATCCGAAGCCGAAAACTGATAAGACTCCGAAATAATAATGGTAGAATCTGAACGCGGAACAATCGACTACAAAAGTGAAGTGCTTCGAAAGATGATACACCTTGTATCTCTTTCGATTCCAATCGTTTATTATCATATTACAAAGGAACTAGCATTATCTATACTGGTTCCTTTGGCTGTTCTATCGCTCCTTGTCGATTACGGTAGATATTACCACAAGCGATTAGCCGAATTTGTTTATAAAATTTTCGGATTTCTTCTGCGTAAGCATGAACGTGACGAGAAGAAAAAAAATCTTAACGGTGCCACGTACGTTTTTCTTTCCGCAGTAGTAGTGATTTTTATCTTCCCCAAAATTTTTGCCGTAACTTCATTCGCTGTTTTAATAGTTGGAGATATAGCCGCGGCGCTCGTTGGAAGAAAATACGGCAAAACAAAATTTCTATACAAAAGTCTGCAGGGCACGCTTGCCTTTTTTGTCTTCTCAAGTGTAGCGATATTATTCACGCCTAAAGTTCAAAATTTATCCGCGGAATATTTAATTGCGTTAATAGCCGTTGCGGTTGGCGCAATCGCGGAAAATGTTTCGGGCGAATGGGCCGACGATAATTTTATGATTCCAGTTACAATGTGCATTACCATGTGGATTCTTTACGCGCTGTTCTTACCAACCCTAAGCCTGGTTTTGCCTAACGTTCCCAACTAATATTTGGAGCCGCTGGCTGCTTAGCGGCTTCAATTCGGCCTATTAAAATCCGATATTTTGAAATTAGCGCAGAATTTTTCTATTATGGAAAAAATCTATGCAAAACTTTTTTATAATTAATTAAAACAGAAACATGAATAA
>JAKAHQ010000284.1 GCA_021814855.1 Bacteroidota bacterium
GGTAGCCCGGGACGTTAATCCCCTTTATAAACTCGGGCATCCTAAATCCGATAAGTGTCCCGGTTAAGTCTGTTTTTTCAAAAACAGCCTGGTTCTTAGTAACCTCGCTTAATGGTTTGTAAGGTTTATTTTGAGAAGGGACACTTCTTGTTTTTACATATTTAAATTCGCCGGTGACTTTTACGGCATAGAAAAGATTTTTATTATTTAATACGCTGTCGATTAAGTTCTGAAAAGCTTTCATGTCGATTGGATTTTTTATAAAAAATTGTCGATCGCTTTTAAAAGAAGTTACCGTAGCAAATGGTGTAGTGCCGGAAAGATTTGCGTGATAGATTTTGCCGTCTGTTTTGAATTGATAAATCTTTCCATCGAGTACAATCATTTCACCGTCAAGTTTATCGAACGTGCCGATTCCGAAATTTCCGTACTTAATCAATTCGGATAGACTGCTCGTTCCGTCGTACTGCCCGGCTAGTAATGCATCAATTATTGAAACCTGGTATAACTTTTCGGAAGGAACGTAAGATTGTTGCTGTGCGTTCATCGAGGAGACGAACGCAATAACATAAAACGATACAGCTAAAATTTTTTTCATACTGAATATTCCTCCCTTGAAATTAGTTTACGGAAAATTTAGAACCATGCTTTCACAACCGAACAGAGATTAAACGGAGCCGATTACTTCCCTATTTGACCTCAAAAACAATTGCCACGCAGGTAACATAATTTTCGGAATGGCTCATAGAAATTTTCAACTGTCTTTCGCCGCCTAAATAATTTTTAAGCTGACCGAATAATTTCACTTTCGGTAAACCGTTAGGTTCGTTATAGATTTCGATATCTTGCCAGCTGTAAATTTTATCGGTATCGTTTGAGAGTGCTTTATAAATAGCTTCCTTTGCAGCAAACCGCGCCGCCAGGTGTTGATATTTATTTTTCCTTGAAAGCGAATAATCTATTTCTGTCTGCGTGTAAATCTTTTTAAGAAAACTTTCGCCGAATTTATCAACACTTTCCTTGATGCGGTTTATCTCTATTATGTCGATTCCGATTCCTAAAACCATGTACGCGTACTTCTCCTGAAACGATGGTACTGTCTAACTTTGATTATTAAAAGATGTGAGCATTAACCTCAACACCCTTGGATTTCAATTGTTCGACAAGAATCTTGGTAAGCTCTTTAACTTGCGAAATCACTGATTTCAAATCGTTCATCAAGTCCGGGTCGTTCAAAATTTTGCCAAGGTTATTTTGCCCGGCATTTGTCTCGTCCATCATTTTGTTGATCTTGATCAGGAGTTCCTTGGAAGTTTGAAGTGCTTCGTGGACTGAAGAAATTGTTGTTGAAATAGAATCCCGGTTTGTAACTATAAAATCGTTAACATTTCGAGTCAACTCGTTCCCGGCTTTTAGAAGTTTGTTGATCTCCGAACTGTTGGTAGTTAGCAAGATATTCAAATTATCTGTCAGCTTGCTTAAATTGGCAACGGAAGTTCTCAGATCGTTTTGAAAATTTTGATCGGTTAACGTTTTGTTGAGAACCGTTAAAGATGTTTTTACTTCCTTTATAACAACAATTAAATCGTTTTGAACCGTACCCAGCATGGCCATTGCGGTAGCAACGTCTCCTTCAAACACTCCGGTCTGTAGTTTTGAATAATCCAATTCCAAGGAAGAACTGCCGGGAATAATTTCTACTTTTTTCCCGCCCATAAGATCGAGCATCATTACAGAAAACTTTGTATTGATAGGAAGTACAACATCGGGATCCAAGTTTAAATTGGTTATAACTTTGTTGCCGGCGACTTTTATATCTTCCACGTATCCTTTTTTTACGCCGTTAACTGTTACAGGATCGCCGACTCCCAGTCCGGCGACAGAACTGAATTCGACCGATACATTTTTGCGATGGGAAGAGAGAGTAAAATTTTTAGCCCACCCGAATATCCAGAGGAAAATAATGAATCCTAATATAACGGTGATGCCAACCTTAATTTCTGTTTTTCGTTGATCTTTCATATTTAGTCAGAGTTTTTTTAAAGTGGTTGTATTCCTGCGAATCTACTTTTTTATCCTTGATTATAACCCGGGCCTCGTCAATCAAGTCGCCGAATCTTGTCATCAGAGTGTCGAAATCCAAGTCTTTGTTATTGTCGAAAAAATTATTTAGATCATTCTGCAGCGAATCTTTGTAAACAGACGGGCTAACCTCGCTCATCTTTTTGTTCAAGTCATTAATTGCCAGGTGAGCTATCTTATCCTTGGCAAAATCCTTGAATATGTTCCGTTTGTATTTATAAAGATAAAAAACTATTCCCACTGCAATTGTAAATAAAACTATTACAGTTAAGAAGCATCCTCTTTTCATTCAGGAATATCGATCTTTTCTATTAAAACCTTATTAACGCGATTGTTGCTTACATCCTTAACGGTAAACTTATAATTATTGAATATGAAATGAAAACCTTGCTGTGGAATTATTCCGGCATGGTTAAAAATAAAACCGCCGACAGTATCGTAATCGTCGTTCTCGGAAGAGAAGTTATCGCTAAGCAGTTCGTTAAGTTCATCGACGGAAACTTTACCGAGTACTATAAAAGTTTTCTCGTTGATCTTAGTAATCTCATTTTCTTCCCTGTCGTACTCGTCGCGTATCTCGCCGACAATTTCTTCCAAAATATCTTCAAGGGAAATTAAGCCGGAGGTACCGCCGTATTCGTCTACAACAATGCCGATGTGCATGTTCTTTTCCTGAAACTCATGCAGAAGGTCTTTAATCATCTTTGTCTCTGGAATAAAAAGCGCTTCGCGGCAAATGTTTCTTAACGATAAAGTCTTTCGAAGCTCCGGCGTTTTAAGATATGGCAGCAAGTCTTTCGAATATATAATTCCCAAAATATTATCGAGACTGTTTGCAAACAGCGGTATTCTGCTGTGGCCAGATTCGTTTATTATGTTTATTAGTTCGTCAAAGGAAGTATCGATAGAAGCGGCAACTATATCTACGCGGGGAGTCATTACTTCCCTGGCAGTTACAGTTTTGAAAGCCACTATGCCGTGAATCAGTTCGTTTTCATCCTCTTCAATTGTACCTTGTTCCATTCCAAGATCGGCAAGTTCTTTAATCTCTGTTCCATGCAAAGCTGTTCTGGATTTATCGAAATCGAATTTAGATGTGACGGCTTTAAGAAGGTCGGTTAATATTTTTGAAACGGGATAAACAAATATTCCAATCCAGTAAAGGGGTATGGCAATTGCTCGTGAAAACTGCTGCGGATATTTGGCGGCCCATAGTTTCGGCGTAACCTCGCCAATGAAAAGCAGCAGGATGGTTAGAACAACTATTTGTACAAGCAGAGCAACTTCAGTCGAAATCCTAAGAGCAGCGGCGGCCTCTAAAGCAAGCATCACTGCAATAATAGAAGCTAATACGTTAACAACTGTATTCCCGAGCAGGATAGTTACAAGCAGTCTTCTCGGATTTTCGAGCAGCGATTGAATGTAACCTCCTGTAATACGGTACGCTTTCTTAAATTCACGTAATTTCTTTTTATCGAACGAGAATAATGCAACTTCCGAACCGGAAAAAAAAGCGGAAAAGAAAAAGCATATAAGCAGAGAAAGAATTTTGTAAATCAAACCAAATTCCAACTAATCGATTTTCCCGGATTGTTCAACATACCAATTAAAACGGCAGATCATCATCCTCATTTACGGTTTTATCCGGCGCGGCAATTTCGTAGCCGGA
>JAKAHQ010000285.1 GCA_021814855.1 Bacteroidota bacterium
GTGGTTAAAATCATTTCCAAAAACGTAAGTCTGATTGGGCGAGACGGTATTGAACCAAGGGTTGTTTGCTGCGGGACGGCTATTCGTAGTGTCCCAGTACATCTGAGCCATCGAATTTTCGTTTGAAGCATGATTTAGTACTATATCGTTAATCACTGCAATTCCGTTTTCATGACACGCGTCAATGAATGCTTTCAAATCGTTTTTTGTACCGTAATATTTATCCGGTGCAAAATAAGTTGTAGGATTATAACCCCAGCTGTCATTACCGTCAAACTCTATAACAGGCATAAGTTCAATGGCATTTATTCCAAGTTTTCTGAAATAGCTGAGTGTATCAATAATAGTTTGATACCAATGAGTGCTTACAAAATCGCGGATCAGCAATTCGTAAATCACAAGTTTATCCTTCGGTGGGCGGGTAAAAGACGGAACCTTCCACGAATATTGGGGCTGATCAGTTTGAAGAACCGAAACAAGTCCGCTTGTTTTTCCGGTAGGGTATGCTTTTAGATCTGGATAAACCATAGCAGGAATGTAAGGATCGTTATTTGCATCAAGAATTTTTTCCGTATAAGGATCATAAATTCGCAAGCTTCCGTCGACTAAAAATTGGTAACTGTACTCTTCGCCAGGATTTAAATTCGGAATTGTAATCCACCAAATTACGCTGTCCGGTCTTACTTGATAACGGTTCATATAAAATGATTGATCGACTTTCCAATCGTTAAAATCGCCAATCACGTAAACATTCTTTTTGTACGGGGCGTAAAGAGCGAGCGTAACGGAAGAATTGTCGCTGCCGTAATTAATTCCGATTTGATTTCCTGCCGGAAGCGGTGCGTCGTTAACCGGTGGATTTGTTACTATTGCAAATTGAGTGCTGTCCTTTTTGCCGGTTAGATCTTCCGCTATGATCTTTACAATGTTTTTCCATGAAGGATTATCGTTGGCAGAAAACAAGTATTGCAACGTACTTGTATTGCTTTGGTACTTTTGGTCACCGTTAATATATAATGTTACAGATTTTGTGCTGGGACCCGCCGTAGAAGTAGCGGAAATTGGGAATGTAGTTCCCGAAGAAATAAAATACGGAGAACGCATCGGATCGCCGTAATTCAAATTTATTTTTGGAGAATTTAATACGACTGAAATTCCGGCACTGTATATCGGAACATGAATATCCTCGGTTTGCTTCGTACCGTCGGCGCTTCTTAAAACAAAATTTAGAGTAGTGATGTTTTCCGATGATGATGTAACTCCATAAAAATTTCTCGGATTCCTAATCACTATTGAATAAACATTACTGCTTACCCTTGTCATTTGTGGTTGTGTTGAATTGTTTCCCCATGTTCCAATTACGTGTTTCCAAGTAGAGTTGTCATTATTAACATAAACTCCCGTATGCGCATAAACGCTTCCGGAGTAACCTACTAAAGTTCTTGAATCTGTTTGGTGTGTTACGTCGAAAGTGATTGTTATCGTATCTGTCTGCGTAGGATATTGCGGCGAAGTAGTAACAACGGTTTGGGCATATACATTTGTTATTATAAAAAGTAAAAGTGGGATAAAAAATTTCATTGCGGATCCGCTTCTTATGAAAAAAGTATTTGTATTTATCACCGGTGAAATTACTCAGGCTCACAAAGTATATCAAGGGAAAGAATCACGTCATACGAATAAACTAAGTTAACGTTTACTTAAATTGTACGCGTGTCTCCGCAATTCCGCTTTTAGAAATTGAGGGAAATGTTTAAGTTAAATCCAACCAAAAATATTTCAATGTGGAGAAAGAATGTTAGCTATCCAGAAAAAACTATCGAACACATTCTACACGCTGTTAAGTCTGCCCGCAACAGCAATGGGCTTTGCATTATCAATTCAGATTTCCGCGCTGAGCTGGATATTAAGCACAAAGTATGGTTTGAACATCGACGACGTAGGTTTAGTTTGGGCATCCGGTCCGATTGCAGGAATACTTGGACAAGTAATCATTGGTGTGATCAGCGACAAAGTTTGGTTCTGGAATGGAAGGCGAAGACCATTCATATTTATCGGCGGAATGCTTGCCGCATTAATGCTTCTTGCACTTCCAAATATTGATGTGATTTCAAGGTCGCTGGGCTTCGATGGAATTCTCGGTGTTGCAATTGCTGTGGCTCTTACCCTTGATCTCGCAATTAACGTAAGCTTTAATCCTACGAGATCAATCATTGCCGACGTAACTCCGGAAGGAGTTGAACGCACAAAAGGTTATGCCTGGATGCAGACAATCTCCGGAACGTTTGGAGTCCTTGCTTACGTAATCGGCGCGGTATGGAATAATTATGTATTGATTTATATAGGAGTCGGATTGGTTTTGGTTCTCTCAATCATTCCTCTTTTCTTTATTGAAGAACCAAGGGAACTTGAGCAGAATGACAAAAGCGATAATAAACAGGCCGGGTCAAAAACTTCATTGGTAGAAATTTTAAACAACATACAGCCGTTGTGGGGATTTTTATTGTATGCCCTGTACGCAATCATCACAAGAATGCTTCATGTAAAAGTCGTCGGGTACTATGCGGAAATTATTTGTGCGGCAATAACGCTTTATTTTATCGTCAGGGTATTGATGAAATCCGGCGAGGGAAAATCGAAACATGAGGCCGGAATAATAGGATTCAAAAAAGTCCTTGCAGCTCATTCGTTTACATGGATCGGCATACAGACAATGTTTGTTTATATGTTCGCTTATGTTCAATACAAGGTTTATAATTACGCGGCTGGCAGCCAGGTGCCAAGCGATATTCAATTCGAAATGGGAAGGATTGTCTCCATAAGTTTTCTCATATTAAATGCTGTGGGTGCCGTGCTTCCGGCATTTGTGCTCGAACCGATCACGCGCAAAATTGGCCGGGTTAAGACTCATGCTATCTGCATATCAAGTATGGCAGTTGCTTATGCCGCTATGTTGTTTTTCGGCTTCACGCCGATTGTTATCTATATTATAATGGCATTGCTCGGTATCGGATGGGCTTCCACTATCAGTCTTCCGTTTGCTATAATGTCGCAAAAGGTAGATCAGGCACGGATGGGTTTGTATATGGGACTGTTCAACCTTGCAGTAGTTCTTCCGCAGTTGGTCGCGAGTTTTGGAGTCGGGCAGGCAGTAAGCAGTTCACCGGATAAGAGCTTGATCTTCATTATCAGCACGGTTACACTTGCAATCTCCGGCACACTTTGGTTTTTTGTTAAAGAAGATTAATATTCAATCACATGGGAAATTTTAGATGTCACGAAATACAAAATCCTTCTTCCTCTTTCTTATAATTTTTATTTACTCAAACAGCTTTGCTCAATATTCAAAACTTGATGATGTTATTGCCCCGGTAAAACTTATTGCCGGCAAGCCGGATACGATTTTAGTCTCCGATCTTTATTACTCCGATAATTACAACATCTCTTTTGATAAACGGAAGGGCATTTCTGTCGATTATAACAAGAACAATTTAGAGCTAATAGTTACTGCCGATTCCGCGCTGGAAGGAATTACCTCTTTGAATTTTGAAGAGCGGAATAAAACTTATTCAATACCGATCTTCATCAAAAAAATCAACAAGCATACTTTTTCTTTCAAGCCGGGTAAACCTTACAAGTCGATATACCTGTTCGGAAGTTTTAATTCGTGGAACCGGCAGGAATTTCAAATGAAGGATGATGGGAGCGGCATTTATAAAGTATCGGTTCCGCTTGAACCGG
>JAKAHQ010000286.1 GCA_021814855.1 Bacteroidota bacterium
CGGCAAAGAGCCAAAATTTTTCATTATCGCTCAGTTCGCGCGGAAACAACTCGTTAGCATTATGTTGCACGGTTTGCCGCCTCCTTCGATCGTTTAAATAAATTAATTATCTCATCGAGCAAGTCGTCGCAGCTTTCGGCTTTAGCAATAAAGCTTACGCTGCGTTTAACTTCCCTTTTGGCGTTCCTTGGCGCGCAGGAAACTCCGCACTGCCGCAGCAGGGGAATATCGAGCAGATCGTCGCCTATATAAAATACGTTTTTATAATCAATATTTTTTTCTTCCAAGAACTGCCGGGTCAAAGAAACTTTGTCTATAGAGGATGAAAACACAATACAATTTTCGATTGACCGCAGCCGGGATAGATGCTCGTCTTCCTTTCCTGCAGTAACTATTCCGAAGAGCGTGCCGAGATTTTTAAATTCTCTTGCAGCCCGGCTTACCCTCGAATAACAATTTTCGAACGAAGCGTTATCACTTCTTAAGACGCCGTCCAGGTCAAACAAAAAAATCTTTAGTTCACGAATCCTTGCGCCCAGTTCACTTCTCATTCTTAACCACTTCGTCGATCCGTTTTATAGTAACCAATAATTTTTTCAAATGTGCTAAAGGAAGCTGGCTTGCAGCATCGCTTAATGCTTTGGACGGTTCCGGGTGAACTTCTAAAAATAATCCGTCAACTCCAACAGCAACGGCCGCTCTTGCCAATGTAGGAATAAAGCGTCTATCGCCGCCGGATACATTTGTGCTGCTCGGCAGTTGAACGGCGTGGGTTGCGTCCATAATAACCGGGTAACCGAATTCCTTCATTATCTCAAGGCCGCGCATATCCACAACAAGATTGTGATAACCGAACGAAGAGCCCCTTTCGGTAAGCAGAATCTTTTTGTTCTTAGCCGATTCAATTTTTTCAACCACATGCTTCATATCATCAGGGGATAGAAACTGACCCTTCTTTACATTCACGGTTTTGCCTGTCCGCGCGGCACAAATTAACAAATCTGTTTGGCGGGAAAGAAAAGCCGGTATCTGAAGAACATCCGCTACTTCAGCAACCGATTCGATTTCGCCTACTTCGTGCACATCCGTAAGTATAGGAACACAGAATTCTTTTTTTACCTTCGCCAGAATTTTTAACGCCTTATCAATATTAATCCCGGAAAAAGATTTAATGCTTGTTCGGTTAGCTTTTTTGTAGCTCGATTTAAAAATGAACGGGATGTTCAGTTCATCAGTAATGTTTTTGATCTGCTCTGCCGTATGCAGAGTTACTTTTTCGTTTTCGACCACGCATGGCCCGGCTATAAGGACTAAAGGCAGCCCATCGCCTATTTTGATTTTGTTTACTCGAACCATAATCCTCAGATGTTTTCCGCCTCAGGCGGATTTATTTAATCGAAAAATGTTTGCTGATCTTTAGCTTTACCGCGTTTCTTATTAAACCGAATATAGGCAAGATCGGTAGCTTCTCTTCCACGCGGAGTGCGCTGAATGAATCCCTGCTGAATTAAAAACGGCTCGTATACCTCCTCAATTGTTCCTGGATCTTCATTCACAGCAACGGCAACGGTTCCAAGTCCTACAGGTCCGCCGTTAAATTTTTCTATGATTGTAAGAATAATTTCCTTGTCCATTTCATCAAGACCAAACTCGTCAACCTCCAGCGAGTTAAGCGCTTTTTTAGCAATTGCCAGATCGATAGATTTTTTTTCTTCATAATCGGCAAAGTCGCGCGTGCGGCGCAAAAGTCTATTTGCTATTCTCGGCGTTCCCCGCGAGCGCTTTGCAAGTTCATGCGCCGCGTCGTTTTCGATCTTTACATTAAGAAGCGCGGCCGAGCGAAAAATTATTTTTCCTATTAAATCGCTTTCATAATAATCAAGACGGGATTTAATTCCAAACCTGTCGCGAAGCGGTGCGGTAAGCAATCCGGCCCGCGTAGTTGCGCCTATCAATGTGTAATGGGGTAGTTTAATCTGAACCGTGCGGGCGTTGGGACCAGCGTCAATCATTATATCGAGCTTATAATCTTCCATAGCGGAATAAAGATACTCTTCCACTACCGGACTTAACCTGTGAATCTCATCTATAAAGAGAACGGATTTTTCTTCAAGGTTGGTTAAGATGCCGGCAAGGTCGCCCGGTTTTTCCAAAACGGGTCCGGAAGAAACTTTAATTTTTACGCCAAGCTCGTTGGCGATTATGTGAGCGAGAGTTGTCTTGCCAAGTCCGGGAGGTCCGGTAAGAAGTACGTGATCTAAACCTTCATTTCTTTTTTTTGCTGCGCCGATAAAGACTTTTAGATTATCGGTTATTTTGGATTGGCCGGTGAATTCATTAAAAGATTTTGGTCGAAGCGAAAGCTCTATTTTTTTTTCTTCATCGTTAACAAGAGGATTTAAGTTCTCCGATTTTCGCTTCACTAACCGCTCCTAATTATAAATTTGCGCAGTTGCCAATTTACGTTTACGGTACAATTTAAGAAATTCTACCAACGCAACCATACCTATCATTAAAATAATTAAAACCATTGCGGCCAGAATCGAGCCTGCAATGTTCAGCGTATGCGGGTAGAACATTCCAAATCCCGGTATCCAGGCGCTTCCGTAAAGAATTATCACGTGAACAACATAAATCAATAAAGTATTCTTGCCGATATTTTTAACGAGTTCGGGAATGTTGCTGAGTCTGACGGAAAGAAACGCCATAATACCGTTAAGCAAAAGTAAGATGCTGATTCTGTAAAACACGAGCGAAAAACCGTCAGTAAAAAATTCCCTTGTTCCGCCCAAAATCTTCTCATCAACCTGGTTAGCCGCAACCGATACGATTATCATTATTCCGCTTAAAGCAAATAATCTGTAACTGAATTTAGATGATTTATAAACATCAGGATTTTTAGCGAGATAACTTCCCAGCATACCGCCGGCAATTACATAACTTGCCCATGGGAAAAATGGAAAGAGCGAGCCGCTGCCCTGATACATGTATGCGGCAAACGGAAGGGGAAGAAAATTCGGCCAATTGATGCTGTCGGCAAACGGGTACATTAATAAAAAGAACAGGAAACCGAGCGAGAAAATAAAATATTCGTTGACTTTGAACCGCTCCGAGATATATACGAGAGATATGATAAACAACAATCCGAAGCCGATTAAGTGCAGCGCGTCAACGGCAAAGAATGTTAGCCATTGATCCTTTGTTACCAGACTAAAATCGAAAACCCGCGGGGTTGGAAAACGCAAGAGGTAACCTATAACAACGAGCGTTAAGAATCTTGTAATACCTTTCTGCACTCTGGGATTTTCGAAAAACGGTTTCGGATCCAAACGAAGCAGGTAAGTAAATACCACCCCGGATGTGAACATAAATATCGGGGCTGTAAAACCGCGGATTGTTAACCAAACATTATAAGCCGATGAATCGTACGTTCTGAATTGATCGGCTAAAAAAGTATCTATTGTGTGACCTTGAACCATCATCAAAACGGCAAGGGCACGCATCAAATCCAAAAATATTATTCTGCTCTTAAAATTCTTAGACACCAATGTTTCCTGTAACTTTGTTTCAAAAATAAATAAACCGGCACATTAATTAAACCGCAAAACAATTGACCTATTCTTAGTGTATAAATTGGAACCCGGCATGATTGCACGAAGGATATTTAGGCAGTGTTTTAACTATACTACTTTAATTTTCGGGTGCTTCTCGGTCCAGTCTTTTAAATAATTTA
>JAKAHQ010000287.1 GCA_021814855.1 Bacteroidota bacterium
GCTTGGAATGTTAATGTTCCATTACCAGGAACAACGTTTCCAGGAGTATTATCTGTTCTGTTGAATGCGGAACCATAAATATCAAGGCTACCGCCACCAGCATTAAATGTTAATGCGCCTGCTACGGCAGAACCCAAAGTAAAGGTTCCATAGACTGGAACAGTAGCATTTGGTAATATTAATGATCCACCAGTTCCAACATTAACGCTTGTTAATTGTCCACCGCCTGTTAATGTAACAGCACCGGTTATATTTAACATACCGCTTCCAACTGTGGAAACTGTAGAGGAAATAATATTACCAGTATTTGTTAATGCAGCGGCAGCATTAGAAAGAGTCAATTGATTAGAATTTAATTTGAAAACAGATGCTGCGTTACCATTGCCAATTGTAGCTCCTGAGAAAGTAACTGGGCCAAGGAGTTCGATTGTACCGCCGGCATTGTTAGCAACTGTATTATTAATCGTAGCTGTTCCAAGTTGAATTTTACCCGTACTAGTATTGGAAAGATCTAACGTAATATTTGTATTATCACCGTTTGTAATACCGCCAACAAAAGCTAATGTACCGGTGCTTGTATTCTGCAAGGTAATTGTGTGAGCGGCAGCAGTTCTATTCAACGATACTAATCCATTGAATGTAACGGTATTCGCACCGCTGTAAGAAATTGCATTTGCAACTGTAGCTGTACCATAATTAAATGTAATACCACCATTAAATGTAGCATTACCGGTTGTACCGCTGATTGTACCAGCATCTGTAAAAGAAATAGCGTTCGCAACTGTTAAAGTTTTACCAGCGGTTATACTTACAGTCAATGTGCCAGTACCTAAACTTGCAGGTAATTCAGGACCAGCGGAAATATCTGTTGTTCCGTTATAAGTAACATTTACGTTGGTGGTTGTGGGTGTTGAGCTAATTGTACCCGCAGTAACAGTAATTGTACCGCCACTGGTAATTACCAAATTAGCAGGAGATATGTTTAAAGTACCAGCAGTTAAATTAACAACGCCGGTTTTGAAGGCAACGCCAGTTACACCAAGATTAATAGTTTTTGCTGTACCAACAGCAACACCATTAGTAATCGTAACCGTTGATAAGGAATTAAATGTTCTAGCGACAAAAGTTAAATTTTTACCGCCACCTCCTCCCGTCAAATCAATCGGGCCTGGTTCATTATAAGTGTCGGCATCAATAATAATAGTGCCGCCATCAGCTGTATTCGTGATAGCTTTAGCAATGGTTTGATACGGAATTCCAACTCCCACATCCTGACCATTACCAGTAACGTCGTTACCGTTCGTATTACTTACATACGTTTGTGCAGATGCACTTGCGGCAAAAAACGTAAGCAAAACAACGATAACACTAAGTTTTGCAAATAGGTTTTTCAAATTCATTTTTTTCTCCCAATTGGTTGAAAAAGATTTTAGTAATTAATTAAAAAAAAGATACTACTGTACACACACACTATACTCTTTATTTCCGTTCCTAAGTTGGTAAGAGTTTTAGCATGTACTTCCTCCTTGATTTTGTTTAACATGTTTTGTTTAACTTCACACACTTTCATTCCGTTGCGACCAAAAAGTTAAGTTCAATAAATTAATGTATTTATGCTAAATGAATTACAAATCGACTTTAATATAAAATAAGAAATAGTCGTTGTCAACTATTTCAACACAATAAAATGTCGAAAAATCACAAATTTTCCGTGTGTGTTCGGAAAATTCCGCTGCCTCAATGTTTAAAATATGAATACGGGATATGCTTGTCAATCTATTTTTTAAAGTATATTTAAAATTATTTTCATTCATAAGAGAAAATTAATTTGACTTTTAAAAATGATTTATTCTTCTAATCCCGCTTTCTTCTGCGCAAATTACCGTATCCGTAAGACCTACAAAGATTCCATGTTCAACAATACCTGCACGCCGATCTAACAACTGCGTTAACTTTTCAAGATCATTTATCCCGCCGAAGCTGGCATCAACAATAAAATTTCCTTCATCGGTTAAATAATTTTCGCCGGAAGAATTTTTTCTTACAGATATTTTGGCGCCGATCGATTTTAAAAAAGCAACTTCGCTAGCCAAAGCAAATTTTATTACTTCAACAGGTACACTCCATTTTTCGCCAAGCTGTTTTGAAATTTTCGAGCCGTCAACAATAATAATTAATCGTTTAGTGGCCTGGGCAACAATCTTTTCCCGAAGCATTGCGCCGCCGCCGCCTTTTATAAGATCAATTGTTTCAGCACCTTGTTCAGAATAGTTTACGGCCACTTCATCTGCACCGTCAATTGTAACATCAATAGGAAATATTTTTTCTCCCGACTTTCTTCTTTCGTCTTCGGTAAATCTTTCCACTGCTTCATCAAGCGATATAACGGGGATGCCGAGTTGTTTTGATACTTCTTCGGTATGTAACGATGTAGGAACTCCCACAATGTTTTTTAGATCCCCCGATTTAATTCTTTCCTCAATAGCCGCGAGAGCAAATTGGACCGTACTGCCGCTGCCAAGCCCGATAGTCATTCCGCTTGAAATTTCCTTAACGGCTTCTTCCGCTGCTAATTTTTTTAGTAAAAGTTTATTCATCCCGCCTATCACTGTAAATTATTGTGCCAAGTTATACATATAATTGTAAGCAAAATACCGTTGATATAAAAAGAATACGGTTAATTGGCACGAAAAATTTGCGAGCATGCGAATTTAAAGCGTACCGCTTATAAAGAGCTGGATAAATCGTCTTGTTAATCGTTGTCATTCTTTTTAACTTTTGCGCCCATTTGTGTACTTGTTTATATTTATAATCAGTTGAACAGGCGAAGAACGGATATGATGGATTACGATATAAAAAAAATTCAGAAACGAAGGCGACGGAGAATTGATGTTTTCTTTTTCATTTTGGCGTTGATAATATTAAATCTTATTATGTATTTCCTTCTACGGGCGTAAGAACCGCAAAAGCAAGAATTAGAACAAGAGCAAGATTAAGAACATGAGCAACAATAATGTATATATAGAAACTTACGGCTGCCAGATGAATTTTGCCGATACTGAATTAGTAATGGGAATTTTAAGACACCAGGGATACAACCTGGCAAAAGATATTAACGATGCCAACGTTATACTTTTAAATACATGCAGCATCCGCGACAACGCAGAGCAAAAAATTCACCATCGTCTTGAGCATTTAAAAGGTGTAAAGCGAAACAGTCCCGGCACTGTTATAGGAATTTTGGGATGCATGGCCGAGAGATTGAGAAAAAATCTGATCGAAGATAAAAAGATTGTAGACCTTGTAGTTGGACCGGATGAATACAGAAGACTGCCGGAGTTTATCGACTCTGCTTTTGCGGGCGAGAAAGGTATCGGGGTAAAATTATCCCGCACGGAAACTTATGACGATATAATTCCTTACAGGGAAGACGGATTGAACGCATGGATTTCAGTTATGAGGGGCTGCAATAAGTTCTGCACATTCTGCGTTGTTCCATTCACAAGAGGAAGAGAACGAAGCCGTTCTCTAAATTCCATTGCCGACGAGATAAAGCAGCTTTCGCAAAGAGGTTTCCGCGAAGTTACGCTGCTGGGACAAAACGTAAATTCGTATGACGACAACGGGTCTGCCGCCGGCGGAGATTTTGCCGATCTTCTTGCGGCAGCCGCAATTATAGACAGATCGATGCGGATACGTTTTACAACCTCGCACCCGCAGGATTTATCC
>JAKAHQ010000288.1 GCA_021814855.1 Bacteroidota bacterium
TTAAAGACAGCACGTTGATTAATAAAATTGAAGCTGCCGATAATGCGAGGACGAATGCCTGGTACACCGAGTTATGGAAGAGGGATGTTGGAAATAAAAAAGAAAACGATTGGTACAATCCTTCGTTAATTACTGCAACGTGGGATTCAATGAAAGTGCCTGGTTACTGGGCAGATTCAAAACTTGGTATGGTTAACGGTGCTGTTTGGTTTAGGAAAAACGTTAACATCCCGGAAGTAATGATTGGCAAACCTGCCAAATTAATTTTGGGAAGAATAGTTGACGCCGATTCGGCATTTATAAACGGTGTTTTTGTCGGAACAATCGGTTATCAATATCCTCCAAGCAGATTTGATATTCCAGCCGGCGTGTTAAGGAAAGGTGAAAACACTATTGTCGTTCGTGTGATAAGTAATTCCGGCAAAGGAGGATTTGTTGAAGATAAACAATACGCAATTGTGGCCGGGAAAAATTCAATTAACTTGGAAGGTGAATGGAAGTATAAACTCGGCGCAGAGATGCCGGCGCTTGCCGGGCAAACTTTTGTAATATGGAAACCTATCGGGCTGTACAATGCGATGATAGCCCCACTGCTGAATTATTATATCAAAGGAGTAATTTGGTATCAAGGAGAATCGAACGCCGAAAGGGCAGGCGAATATGGAAATCTTTTTTCTACGATGATAAAAGATTGGAGAGAAAAATGGAATGAAGGTGCTTTTCCGTTCCTGTTTGTTCAGCTCCCAAATTTTATGGAAGCAAAAAGTCATCCTTCCGAAAGCAGCTGGGCTTTACTGCGCGAAGCTCAATTAAAAACTTTGTCTCTTCCGAATACCGGTATGGCCGTTGCCATTGACATCGGCGAATGGAATGATATTCATCCGCTCGATAAAAAAGATGTAGGTCATAGACTTTTTCTTACAGCCGAAAAAATTGCTTACGGAAACGATACGGTTAATTACTCCGGACCAATTTATAATTCGATGAAGATAGAGGGAAATAAAATTGTCCTTTCCTTCAATAACGTCAATGGCGGATTAATTGCGAAAAGCAGCAGCCAACTTAAAGGTTTTGCCATTGCCGGAGCCGATAAACATTTTGTGGGGGCTCAAGCTAAAATTATGCAAGGGACTCCTAACGGAGGAAACGATAAAATTGTTGTATGGAGCGATCAGATAAAAAATCCAGCAGCGGTAAGATACGCATGGGCAGATAACCCTGCCGGCGCAAATCTTTTTAACAAGGGAGGATTACCGGCATCTCCATTTAGAACAGATGGATGGTAAAAAAATCAATTATTCTATTTATAGGAAGTCAAATGAATCTCAAAAATTTTGTGGCTATTGTTTTTACAACATTGTTATTCACTGAAATTTATTCCGCTCAAACTTTGGACTCGCTTTATGAAGTTGGTACCTGGCAGGAATTCAAGTCCGGCGCCGTAAGTTTTACGTTTGACGATAACTGCCCCAACCAGCTTTCGGTTGTGATGCCGATGTTTGATAAGTACGGATTTAAGATAACGTTTTTCACCGTCATCAATTGGGGGCCAAATTGGACGGCACTTCAAGCCGCGGCATCAAACGGTCATGAAGTTGCGAGCCACACGCTTTCTCACGCGAGTCTTGGCTCGCTTACAGATGATCAACAAATAACCGAATTGAAAAATTCTCAAGACGTAATAAACTCTCACATCGAAGGACAAAAGTGTTTAACAATCGCGTACCCGAATTGTGTTCTCGGTAATTCATCAATTTGCAAACAATATTATGTTGCTGCAAGAGGATGTTCCGGAGTTGTCGAATCAAAAACTCCACACGACTTCATGAATATCAGCTCTATTGTTTGCGGTAGTCAGGGATCTGTTCAAAGAACAAACGACTTTACAAATAAGGCAAATGCGGCTGCATCATCGAACGGATGGGTGGTTTTTTTATTGCATGCAATTGACGGCGAACCCGGTTATTCGCCTACTAGTTCTGCCGAACTTAAAGGCGCGCTGGATTATTTAAGTCAAAATGAAAATAAATTTTGGGTATCAACTTTTGGCAACGTCGCCCGGTATATTAAAGAAAGAAATAATGTTTCCGTTAAGCAAGTATCGGAAGAAGATACTTTAATTAAAGTATCCATGACCGACACATTGGATGATTCAATTTATAATCTGCCGGTTACAATCCGTAGGGTTTTGCCCCAAGGATGGACCTCTGCAAGAGCTACCCAAAGCGGTAAAATTCTTAACTCTCAAATTGTAAATGCAAATTCAAAAAGCTGCATAATGTTTGATGCGGTTCCCAACAGCGGCGAAGTTATGCTGATAAAAGAAAAAGTTACCGGCGCGATGGGAAGTAACAATCGTGAAATTTGCAATCCCTTCTTGATGCAGAATTATCCTAATCCGTTTAACCCTGTTACAACCATAAATTATCAAGTCGCAGAAAATAGTCTTGTGTCTTTAAAAGTCTACGATATAATTGGTAGAGAGATAAGTACTCTGGTTGATAAACATTTATCCCCGGGTAAATATTCCGTGCGGTTTGACGGAAGCAATTTATCGAGCGGGTTATATTTCTGTAAACTAAGCATGGGCAATTATACCAATACAAAAAAATTAGTACTGTTAAAATGAGTTGCTTGATGCAAGACTCTTTTTAAAATTTAACAACGAACATACAAACGAGGATTTAGATTTATGAAAAACTATTTGCACTACTACTTAGTTAAGAATAAAATGTTGTTTCTACCCGTTTATATATTCCTGATAGTATTTCTTTCGCAGTCGAATGCTCAAACATTTACTGTAAGCGGTAAGGTAACGGCATCTACCATTGGCGTGCAAAATGCGTCGGTTACCTTTATAGATAATAGCGATACAACTAAAAAATATTCTGCTCTTACCGATGCATCGGGCAATTATAAAATTGATGTGGTTACATCGGTAGAATCCGGCAACGAAAATCTGCCTACAAAATTTCAATTGGAACAGAATTATCCTAATCCGTTTTCTACTTCCACTACTATTTCTTACAAACTGAATCAACAGACAGATGTTCACATAACCGTTTATGATATTCTCGGAAGGGAAGTAAAGAAATTTTCCGGCGGAGAGCAGACAACTGGTCTGCACAGTGTTTTATGGGACGGGTTGAATAATTTTGGAAAAAAATTAGCAGCCGGAATTTATTTCTACAGAATCCAGGCCGGCGGGCAAGTGCAGGTGAAGAAGATGATTTTTAGCCCCGGCGCTAAAAGCAGTTTCGGATCTTCACCGCTATCTTATTCTGCCGTATTGTCTAAAGATACTCGTGAGACAACCGTTTCAGTTTCGAGCGGAAGTTTTAAAGTTAAGGTTGAAAATACAAGCACCACATCGCCGGCAATAGTGAACAAAACAATTGACAACCAATTAATTGAAAGTAATGTAACCATTAATTTTAATGTTGATCCACAGTATGCCATTCCAGTTGCCGCGGTTTATTCAGATAGTCTTCAGCAGGTTATAAGAGGTTTCGGCGCATCAAATATACTTTTATGGCGACCCGATATGACAAGTTCTCAAATTACTACCGCTTTTAGTACCGGTAACGGTCAGATAGGATTTTCAATTCTTAGAATAATGGTCGAGGCCGATAGCACTCGTTGGAACTTATATTTACCGACAGCAAAAAAAGCTCAGAGTATGGGTGTAACGATTATTGCCTCGCCTTGGTATGAGATCGGAA
>JAKAHQ010000289.1 GCA_021814855.1 Bacteroidota bacterium
ATTATCATCGGTCAAATCCCAGGAAAGTTTATTGTCGCCTTCTACATTTGGACAGTCCGTAATTGTTCTAACCAATCCGCCGGAGCTGTTATAAATTTTAACTTGCACGTTTTGAGCATCCAGAGGAAGATTGTAACCAAGATTAATGTTCGACTGGCCGCTGAGAACTAAAGTGTTGCCGCTTAGCTTAACATCCTTGCCAATAAGAGTAGCCACAAGCGTGTTGTTTACGGATTGTGTTAACTGCGAATTTGCATTCACGGCCTGCGTCATTGTTGTATTTAAATTTTGAAGCTGCTCAAGTGTACTGAATTGCGCAAGCTGGGCCGCATACTGAGTTGAATCCATCGGATTAAGAGGATCTTGGTTTTGAAGCTGCGCTATCATCATCTTCATAAAATCATCTTTACCCATAATGGAATTGCTGTTCGTCTGACTTGTAGAAGATGAACTTGTTGTACTTGTGTTAGATACTCCGTTTACCATTTTGCACCTATGCTAAAAATTCGTACGTATTATAACCCAGTGATTTAGTGCGTCTGCCGGTTTCCGTTTTCTCATCGCGTATTCTGGCAACCTTAGAATATTTTTTTGACGACGCGTTTTGCTTGCCGGCGTTTTGTTCATGATTAGCAAGACTAATATTTACAGTATTTAACTGTATGCCGGAAGATTGAAGATTTGTTTTAAGCTGCTCAACGTTCTGCTGTATAAACTGCTTTACTTGTTCATTCTCGACTTCAATATGAGTATTGACATGATTCTGTATAAGGTCTATTACCAGCTTAACCTTGCCAAGATTATCCGGCGAAAGCTGAAAAGAGATGCTCTGTTTATCGCTGTTGCTTTGGATAAATTTTGAGAACTCAGAAATGATCTCGCTTGCCTTAATCGTCTTAGGGGTTTCAGATTGGCTTTTCAATTCAAAACTATTTTTAATTTTGTCTGCGCCGATATCTTTAAGCTCGTTTAGATTTTGGATAAAATTATTTTTTTCTTCATTCCCCTGCTTCGCCGTATCTTTTTCACCGGATGATTTAGACTGCACTTCCTTCACAGACCCCGTCGAATTCGAATCATCGCCGGTATTGATAACAATTTTATTGTCGCTGTCTTCTTTCGCGCTTTCGTTTTCGGTCTTCTTATAATTCATTTTAGGATCGCTCGCCACGGCTGCAGTATTGTTTTTCACCATTGGCTCCGAAGTAACGTCTTCCTTTAATGCTTCGTTGCTTTGATCTTGTAAAGATGATTTTGCCGATTGAGTTTTGTTCGTTGACGCATGGGAAGCCGTATCCTCAACATTAGACTGCTTACCTGTTATTTTAGCTTTGGGAATTTCAGTTTCCGTTTTCGAGCTAACTTTCATTTCGGATTTTTCGAATTGAATATCCAATGCCGGCTGGAACGGCGCTGCTTGAGATTTTACTTCGCCCTGTAATAACGGAATCGAGTCGCTGCTATTCGTTACAACCGTCTCATTCGATTTACTTTCAATTACAGGTTGGAAGTTTTGTTTTGCCGTAATATTATGTACCTTTTCTACCGGTACATTGGTAAAGCCACTTTCGCTTTGTACGGATGACACTTTTAAGCTTGCAAAAAGTTTGGTTATTTCAAAAAGTTCTTTCCCGGTATCATTCGTTTTTACGGAAGATAAAATATTTGCCGGCTCAACTGTTGCTTTAGTCTCCGGAACCTTAGTTTGTAAAAGCGACTTAAGCTGCGGTAATTCAATATTTTTTGAGACGTAACTATCAGCAGAATTTTTAGTGACGACAAGATTTAAATTTTTGAGAAACTCCAATGTATTCGTGGATGAATCAGTCAATGCTTCTTTCGCACCGGTCGACGGAGATTGATCTGCCAAACCATTTGGTTTAGAATCGACCGTTGGCTTCGGTTGCGTCTTGTCAGCAGAATAGTTAATAACAGTATTTTTTTGCGAGTCATTTACTAATTCGAACGGACTGTTTATTTCTGCTTTAAATAGAATTTGATTGCTATCCGACGGCATCGGCGCAAGTGATTCCGGTTTCCAAGAGATTATTTTTTTTGCAACCGGTTTAATAGGATCAGAGTTTGGTACCTGGCTTATAGCTTGAGTATTTTCTTTGACGGATAAATCAGCAAAATCAATTTTAATATTGGAACTGTGATTTTGACTATTACTTTCCTCTTTGAAGGTACTTCCTAATTTTTCTTGGGCGCTGCTTTGCGCTTCCGGCACTGAATTAACATCGTAAAATTTATTTTGATTCGTCTCAACTGCAACTTTGCCCTCTTGGGTTTGAGCGTTAAAACCGGCTGCTGTTTGCGATGGTAAATTCTGAAAAACAATTTGAATTATTTCCGTGTTATAAACCGGAGAAGATATTTTTTTAGACTTATCAATTTTTCCCGAGTTTAGATCATTGGCAGAAGGCGCGTCTATGTTGACCGGAGCTTCTAATTCATTCTTACCGGAATTTGATAACGAGACTGCAAACAGGTTCTGCAAATTGCCGCCTTCTGCTGCATCATTGACGGTTTTAGTTGAGTTATCCTTCTGCGCCGGTAATAATGTTATATTTAATGAAAGTTTTTGGCTGCCGCTTTTAAAGGCAAGATTCAGCGATTTATTTTCTGTAATTGAATCTACCAGGGATTTGGTTAGCTCGGAAACTTTATCCGTAAGCGTATCGTTTACAGTCAAATTTGGATTTACGGATTTTGTAAGCGCGTCAGGATTTTGTTTTGCGACTTTTTCTATTAGTCCCGACAACAAATTATTTAGATCGGCTTTCGAAAGCAATAACTGCTTTTTGCTTACCGAGATCGAGTCAAATTTCTGAGCTACTTCATTTGCGGAATTAGCATTACCGGCATTTGATAGGAACTGAGAAATTAATTGCGATAGCTCGCTTAAGTTTTCCTCAGAAAGGTGAAGTGTATTATCATTCGCCGATTCTACATCGTTAAGCATAGATTCGGTTTGGACCGCTAACGGATTTGAAGCATTGGCCTGCGAGTTTTCGTTTTCGCACACTTTGATTATATCCGCAAAACCATAAGCACTAGGGTTAGATTTTTTGTACCCGAGTCCCAGCGATTGATCGCTTCCGTTAAGTTTATCGAGGTAAAATGTATTGAAGTTCATCAGTTTAGACTTATTATCCTTGATGCAATTTCCGGTTTGATTTCCGACAAAATTTCTGCCGCTTTTTTCTTTCTCATAGATAACAGCAAATCTCTCGCAATATTATCGGAGTATCCTAGAATTATTTTAGCTGCTTTTTTAGCATCCATGGATTCGTATAATTTTCCGGTCTTTTTAATCCACTTCGAATATGTTGTATCTGGCTTAGTCGTAGAAGTTTTAGCAACCGGATTATTAATGGCCTCCGCCTCGTTCATTGTCTTTTGTGTGTTTACTACATTCTGAACTTTTTTAATTGCGTTGGTATCCTTAAGTGCTACTGTAGAAGCGGTATCCAGTTTAACCGGCTGTTGATTTTTTAATGAATCCGATAACAATGCGGCTACTTTCATTGAGTCCGTTTTTTGTTGATCGGTTTGTGCAGGCGGATTTTGAGCTGCTGCCGGCATGGTTTGCTGCTGCTGCGAAGAATATGTTACCTGTCCGACCGGTGAGAAATCAAACTTGAAAATATTCCTGAATAAAGTATTCACATAAATAATTGCGCTGCTTAAAAAAATAAATGCAATTACAAACGCTCC
>JAKAHQ010000290.1 GCA_021814855.1 Bacteroidota bacterium
ATTTTAAATTGTAACCGAGCCCACATGAAAATATTTATTACCGGCGGAAGCGGCGCCTTAGGCCAGTACCTTAATATTGAATTAAGCAAAAATCACAAAATTCTCACCCACTACTATTCGAACAAATGCAATTGCGGAGATTACCGGAATATAAAATTGCCTCTTACTGATTTCTTAAAGCTGGAAGAAATTCTATCTTCGTTTACGCCGGATGTTGTTGTTCATACCGCGGCTGTATCGAATGCCGAGAAAGCCGATGCTCTTCCTTCAAACGTTGTATATAATATAAATGTAAATGCCACTAAAACAATCGCCCGGCTTTGTGAAAAGTATAAAGCGAGGTTGATCTATCTATCAACCGATCTTGTGTATGCAGGCTACCGTGGATCGTTTCTCAAAGAAGATTCCAAACTGATTCCAATCTCGCTTTACGCCGAAACAAAATTGATGGGAGAAGTTAAAGTAAAGGAAACCTTTGACAATTATATTATTCTTCGCGAAGCGTTGTTGCTTGGATTCGGCTTGAATCACTCGCGCAACAATTTTCATTTGATGTTTGAAAATCTTGCGGATGGGAAGCCGGTTAAATTATTTACTGATCAATATCGTTCTCCTCTTTCTCTAAGCGATGCCGCTCGGTTAATACGGGAACTGATTGAAAAGAATATTAGCGGCGAGACTTTCAACTTTGGCGGGAACGAAAGAGTCTCCCGCTTCCAAATAGGTGAACGTGTTTGCGAAGAAAAAGGATGGGATAAAAACTTACTGACGCCTGTTACAATGGAAGAAGCCGGCCTAAAATACAAAGTGGCGGATGTCTCTATGAATATTGATAAGCTGAGATCGTTTGGAATTACACCTAGGCCGTATCTTGAATCCTTAAAAGAAATTCTACTTTAGTTTATCCAGTTTGCTTTTGAGCAGCTCATTCACAATTCCCGGATTGGCTTTGCCTTTCATCTCTTTCATTATTTGGCCTACGAAAAAGCCGAGCACTTTATCTTTACCGCCGAGGTATTCCTCAACTTGTTTTGGGTTTGCAAAAACAATCTTATCAATAACCGCCTCAATCTCGCCGGTGTCGCTTATCTGAACAAGGTTTTTCTCCTTCACAATGTCGTTCGGATCCTTGTTGACGGAGAGCATTTCCGGAAAAATATCTTTAGCAATCTTACCGCTGATAGTTTTATCGGAAATTAATTTTACGAGCTTGCCCAAATTTTGCGGAGAGATGGGAAATTGTTCTACAGAAATTTTTTGATCGTTGACAACTTTAAGCACATCGGTCATTACCCAATTGCTGGCTGCTTTATAATCGTTGGTAACCGTTAAAACTTGTTCGTAATAATCCGCAAGCTGACGGGATGAAGTTAAAATTTCGGAATCGTAAATCGGCAATGAATATTGTTCAGCAAAACGTTTCTTCCGAACGTCGGGCAGCTCCGGCATAGTGGAGGCAATTTCGTTTCTCCAGTTTTTGTCAACAACAACCGGCATAAGGTCGGGATCGGGGAAGTAACGGTAATCGTGAGCTTTCTCCTTGCTGCGCATCGGTATAACCTTGTTTTGATCGGCATTCCACAGCAGCGTCTGCTGAATAATTTTTCCGCCGTCTTCAATAATGTCAATCTGTCTTTCGATTTCGTACTCGATTGCTTTTTCTACATTGCGGAATGAGTTCATGTTTTTAACTTCGGCTTTGGTGCCGAGCTTTGTCTCGCCTTTTAACCTAATTGAAATATTTGCATCGCATCTAAGCGATCCTTCTTCCATGTTGCCGTCGCAGATGCCGAGGTAAGTAAGAATTTGTTTCAGTTTTGTAAGGTAAAGATACGCTTCCTCCGGTGTTCGCATGTCCGGCTCGCTTACAATTTCGATTAAAGGAGTTCCGCAGCGGTTAACGTCTATCATCGTATCGTAACCCAAATCATGAATCGACTTGCCGGCATCTTCTTCCATGTGAATTCTTGTGATGCCGATATTTTTTGTTGAGCCGTCTTTGAATTCGACAACAATATTTCCGTGCTCGCAAATCGGCTCTTCGTACTGCGATGTTTGGTAACCTTTGGGAAGATCGGGATAGAAATAATTTTTACGGGCAAATACGGAACGTTCGTTGATTGTACAGTTGGTAGCCAAACCCATCAACACCGAGAACTCAACAACTTTTTGATTGAGCACAGGCAGTACACCCGGATGTCCCAGGCAAACAGGGCAAATATTTGTATTCGGTGGAACACCGAATTTGTTGGCGCAGCCGCAAAAGATTTTTGTATCCGTTAACAACTGGGCATGAACTTCCAGTCCTATAACCGCTTCGTATTTAGAATTCATTCTTTCCGAAAACTTTTCGGCAAATTTAGTTAATTAAATAGTCCGAAGAAAAATTTTCTTAGTTAAAAAAGTACTTTCCCTTAATGCACTAAATTTCTAAAATAGTTGTTGAAAAACTAAAAGAGGTGTAAATGATTCTGGATGTTCTTGTTTTTGCGGCTCACCCCGACGACGCTGAATTAGCTATGGGCGGTACAATTGCAAAACTTACTTCGGCAGATATTAAAGTAGGAATAATAGACCTAAGCCGCGGCGAAATGGGAACGCGCGGATCGGCGGGAACACGCATAGCCGAAGCCGATGCGGCAGCCGGGATTTTAAAAATAACCGTTAGAGAAAATTTGGGATTCAAAGACGGGTCGCTCAAACCTAACAATGAATATCTCCATTCGGTTATCGGCAAGATTAGAAAGTATCAGCCCAAAATTATTTTTGCGCCGTATTTTAACGACCGCCACCCGGATCATATAGGCACAAGTCAGTTGATAAAAGAAGCCATGTTCTTTTCCGGGTTGGCAAAAATAAATACGGAGGATAACGGCCGCATACAAAATCCGTATCGACCGGAAAAATTATATTACTTTATGCAGACTTTCGAATTCAAACCGTCATTTGTTGTAGATATCAGCGAGACGTTCAAAACTAAAATGGAAGCCGTATATGCTTACGGCACGCAGTTTCATAATCCAGAAAGCACCGAACCGGAAACGTTTATAAGCAAGCCTGGATTTTTGAAGTTTTTGGAATCGCGCGCGCAGATGTTCGGCTTTAAAATAGGCAAAGACTACGGCGAAGCGTTTTTCTGCGAAGAAGAAATTGAATTGGATTTACTCTCATCATTAAAACAAGGAGCGAAAAAATGAAAGTGACTTTCCTCGGGATCGGACTGATGGGCAAATTGATGGCGGAACGGTTGCTTGAAAAAGGTTACGATGTAACGGTGTGGAATAGAACAGCATCCAAGACCGAAAGTTTAAAGGAAAAAGGCGCGGCGGTTGCATCAAATCCTTCGGAAGCAATCGGCAAATCAAAAGTGATAATAACAATGCTTTCCGATTTTATTGCCGTCTCAAATGTTTTATTCGCTGAAAAAAATGATTTTGAAGGTAAAACTGTAATTCAAATGAGCACTATTTCCCCGGGTGAAAGTTGTATTGTTAAAGAAAGGGTAGAGCAATCCGGCGGAGAATATATTGAAGCGCCTGTGCTCGGCGGAATTGCGCAGATACCGCAAGGCAAATTAATTCCGATGGTCGGCGGTGAAGAATCGCTTTATAAAAAATGGAAACCTTTTCTCGAAAACTTTGCCGAGGAAGTTCATTACATGGGCAAAGCGGGAAAAGGCGCGGCAACAAAACTTGCCTGCAACCAGCTTATTGCA
>JAKAHQ010000291.1 GCA_021814855.1 Bacteroidota bacterium
ATTCCGGCACAGACAATTTTACAGCAAGAAATATCCGTCATATAATTTTGGAAACTCAACGCTTACCAATTCAAATGTTCAAAACGCGTTCGATACAGGAACGCTTAGCGAACAAGGCACCGGCGAGATAACTCACATCATTCCGGCAGATTTAAAATCTTCCGGCATAGCAACAATGTTTGCGTTTGTCAGCGTGTTCGATCCGACAGGACGAACAGTTAACAGGGCGGCAAGCGTTGATGTTTATCCCGAAAAATATTTTATCGGCATTAAATCACCAGGATATTATTTTGGTACGAACGAAAGAAGCAATTTTAATTTTGTAGCGGTTGATAAAGACGATCATCCCGCTAAGGAATTGAACACGACTGTTAAGCTTGTTCGCTTTGAATGGCAGACAGTTTTGAAGAAAGATAATTCCGGCAGATATTATTACGCCTCGGAAAAGAAAGACGTTCAAGAATGGGAAAAGGATTTTAGTCTTTCCGGCGGAGAAAAATCTTTGCCGGTTATTGTTAGCCGCAGCGGAGAATACGAAATAAGAATTTCGCGAAAGGGAAGCGACTATTATCAATATTATCAATTCTACGCTTACGGCTGGGCTTCAACAACCGCGTCGTCTTTCGAGGTTGATAAAGAAGGACGAATCGAAATTGTTTCCGACAAACAGACTTATGCACCTGGCGAGAAAGCAAAGATTCTTCTCACCGCGCCGTTCTCCGGCAAAATGCTTGTTACGTTTGAACGAAGCGGCATTTATGAATACAAGTACATCGATGTAAAAGAAAAATCGACTCAGCTCGAAATAGAGCTGAAGAATAATTACATCCCGAATATTTACGTAACCGCGACGCTTTTCAAAAAACACAGCACGGATAACTCCGCGCCGTTCTTAGTTGGTCACGGATTTTTGTCTATCAAGGTTGAACGAAAAGATTATAAACTTCCGGTAAGCATTTCCGCCCCTCAAAAAATAAAACCGAACACGAAGCAGGAAATAACAATTAAAACTATTCCGGAGAAAAATGTTTATGTTACTCTTGCGGCCGTAGATGAAGGGATTCTGCAAATAAAAAATTACATGACTCCCGATCCGTACGGATTTATGTATGCTAAGCGCGCCCTTGAAGTTGATAGTTATGATTTATACAAACTTCTTCTGCCGGAAATTTTGTCTATCAAATCATCAACCGGCGGCGACGAACTCGCGAGACAATTGCAGAAGAGAACCAACCCGATAACTTCAAAACGTTATAACCTAGTTGCTCTATGGAGCGGAATTAGAAAAACCGACGGCAATGGAATTGTGAAGGTGCCCATCTCTATTCCTCAGTTCAACGGCGAGATAAGATTGATGGCTGTTGCATATACCGGTCCGCGCTTCGGTTCTTCCGATGCGAAAATGAAAGTTGCGGATGATTTGATCATTGAGCCGCAGATACCGAGATTCCTCGCGCCAAACGATTCACTTGTTATGCCGGTTACGGTTATCAACACAACAAACAAAAACGGAAATGTTAAGGTAAGCGTGAGAACAGAAGGACCAATGCATGTGGCTTCTTCAAAAAGCCAAAACGTGGACGTTCCGCCGAATTCTTCCAGGCAAGTTAACTTTGCGGTTGCGGCAAATAATAAAACCGGCAGCGGAAAAATAATTATTGAAACTTCCGGGCTGGCTAAAGTAAAGGATGAAACAAACATCAGCGTGCGTCCGGTATCGCCATATATAAACGAAACTTCATCCGGCACAATTTATTCCGGCAGTGAAGTTAAGCTGAACATCGCAGGTAATTTTATAGCCGGAACAAAATCTTCATCAATCACAATCAGCAAATTCCCTGCGCTGCAATTCGCGAAAGTCTTAAAAAACCTTGTCGGTTATCCTTACGGCTGCATCGAGCAGACTGTTTCAAAACTTTTCCCTCAGCTTTACTTTGAAGATCTCGCAAAGTTGGTTGCGCCAGAATACTACAAGACGAACAACCCTATTTATTACGTGAAAGAAGGAATTAAAAAAGTAGAATCGATGCAGCAGTGGAACGGCGCTATGTCTTACTGGCCGGGCGAGCAGGAAACAAATTGGTGGGGAAGTGTTTACGCCGCTCATTTCCTACTCGAATCGAAGAAAGCCGGTTTCGATATTTCCGAAAATGTTCTTTCCAAACTTTTAAATTTCATTTCTACCAAAGCGAGAGAGAAGAGCACCTTCGATTACATCACGTACCGCGGTAATTCCAGAACAGTAACAAAAATTGCCAACAAGGAAATTCTCTATTCGCTTTACGTTCTCGCGCTTGCAGGTAAAGGTGATATCTCAACAATGAATTATTACAAATCGAGACCATACCTTGTATCGGAGGACTGCAAATACTTACTTGCCGGGGCTTATGCATTGATGGGCAAGTGGAGCGACTATTATGAAATTGTTCCGAAGCAGTTCAAACCGGAAGAGGCGGGAAGGGAAAGTGGCGGATCGTTTGATTCGGATATTCGTTCCAATGCAATTATGTTAAATGTTCTTGATGACGTTGAACCGTCAAACAAGCAGATTCCGTTCATCGCGAAATACCTTTCACAAAATATGGATCGCATCTATACCACACAGGAAAGAGCTTTCACTTTTGTAGGGATAGGCAAAGCGGCACGTAAAAATTCTTCATCAAATGTTAAAGTTGATCTATGGTCCAACGGTAAAAAGATCGGTTCATTTGATAACAAAGATTTAAGCTTACAGCTTGATAACAATATTTCCTCGTTAACATTAAAAGCTTACGGTAGCGGGGAAGTTTATTATTTCTTAAGCACCGGCGGCGTTAAAACGGGCAATGTGGATGAAGGCGATTCTCACATGCAGGTAAGAAGAAGATACTACGATTACAGAACCCGCGGCGAAATTTCGTCGGATAATTTTTATCAAGGGCAATTAATTGTTTGCAAGATTTCACTTTCGTCAACCGATGTTTACGCAAAGAATATTGCAATCAGCGATTTGATTCCTTCCGGTTTTGAAATAGAGAACCCGCGTCTTTCAGGTAACTCGCAGCTTCAATGGGAAAATAATCAACCTATGAAGTTGCAGTACATGGACATTCGCGATGATAGGTTAATTCTTTTTACAAGTATCGATCAATTTGGAACAAAGAATTTTTACTACATGCTTCGGGTGGTTAACAAAGGCAAGTTCCAGCTTCCGGTTATCAGCGGTGAAGCAATGTACGATCCTGAGATTCATTCAATTAATGGAAGAGGAGTTGTGAGAGTAGCGCAATAATTTAAACTAGAAAATTGTATAGAATTTCTCCGTGTCTTTGTGCCTCTGTGGTTTATTTTTATTTACCACAGAGACACAGAGAAGGCCCAAGTAATAGAACATTTTCCATAATTTTGCAGCTCAATTTATCAATCGGTTAAAATGCTTCTTCCTTTTTTGATTCTTGTTCGAATTGTTTCCAACCCGTTATCCAATCTTTTCCAAAAAAAATTGGTTTCGGAATCCGCGAGTCCGCTGTTTATAATTTTTATTACTTACGGTTTGCTTTCCATTGCAGCGCTTCCGCTTGTTGTGCCAATAATTTCAGAAAAGCCCCCGTTTGAATTTTTTATGTACATGATTCTTTGCGGTATTTTCACAGTGTGGGGAAACACTCTTCTTGTAAAAGCTCTTGGCTACGGAGATCTGTCATTGCTCGGTCCCATAAATTCCTACA
>JAKAHQ010000292.1 GCA_021814855.1 Bacteroidota bacterium
TCGTCTGAACTCGGAAGAGTGAATAATTCTATCGCGGTCAATTTGAAACGGCGTCCGGTAATCGCTGTCGCGAGTGCTCGGCTTAAGCCTTTCAAAATCAAAATCGTTGTAAAATTTGTTTTTCATTCAATCGATTCACATTTTTGCAATGCGGTGCGCAAATTTAAGAAATAATCGCATGAATAATAAGACTCAACATAAACACTCTCACCATCATCATTCGGGCATAAACTCGACCTCCGCCAGACTTATGATGACGATGGTATTGAATTTTATAATAACTGCAGTAGAAATTATCGGAGGTATCTTTTCAGGAAGTCTCTCGCTCATTTCCGACGCGCTTCATAATTTCAGCGATGCGGTCTCCGTGATAGTTAGTTATATTGCGGTAAAATTAAAAGCGCGCGACAATTCCTACACCCACACCTTCGGATTAAAACGTGCGGAGATTTTGGCGGCAGTAATTAATTCGTCGGTTCTTATAGTCATCTCTTTCTTTTTGTTTTACGAAGCCGTCGAGCGGTTTATTGAACCCGGAGTAATTAACGCCAATGTGATGGTGCTTGTTGCTTCAATAGGATTTGTGGCAAATATTCTGGGGACGCTTCTGTTGAAGCGCGATTCCGAAGACAGCATCAACATTCGTTCTTCGTACCTTCATCTTTTGAGTGATGCGTTTTCTTCCGGCGCAGTTATACTTGGAGGAATGGCAATAGGTTTATGGAATATATATTGGCTGGACCCGCTTCTTACAATTTTGATCGGCTTATACATTATTCGCGAGAGTTATCAAATCTTAACCGAGGCCGTGCATGTGCTAATGGAAGGCGCCCCGCAGGAAATATCGTTGGAAGAAGTAAAAGCGGAAGTCGAAAATTTTTCGGAAGTGGCGGATATACACCATATACATCTTTGGATGGTAGGCGATAATGATGTTCACCTTGAAGCGCATGTTAATGTGAGAGATATGAAGATCAGCGAGAGCGATAAACTCCGCATAAAGATTGAGAAAATGCTTGAATCGCAATTCGGAATTCATCACATCACGCTTCAGTTCGAATGCAACCAGTGCCTGGAAGACGGATTGATTGGTCAGTATAAATAAATTGCTTCTTACATAATTTTATCCGTAACTGTTTTAAACGCCACGGCATACATTTGAATCTGCTTCATCATCGAGCCCAAACCGTTTTTGCGTGTAGGGGAAAGATGATTATCGATGCCGATCTTTTTAACAAACTCCGGCGGAGAAGAAAGTATTTCCTCCGGCGTATGATTCGAATAGACCTTTATCAGTAACGCAATCAAACCCTTCACAATCGCCGCGTCGCTGTCCGCTTCAAAAATAATTTTGTTGCCGTCAAGTTTGGCATTAATCCAAACTTGTGATTGACAACCATTCAGTTTGTATTTGTCGGTTTTATATGCTTCATCAATCGGCGCAAGCTGCCTTCCGAGCTCAATTATCCGTTTGTACTTATCTTCCCAGTCGATGTACTGTTCAAACTCGGTTACTATTTCATTTTGTGTTTCTTTTATTGTCATGTCGGTTTTCTTTCCGCATCAGATATAAAAAATAATTTACAGCAATCTATAAGTAATTCCTATTTGCAGTCCCTCTTTTACCTGCGTCAACGGTGATTGCGCTTTTTCATAAACAACAAGGTAAGTAAAATTAACAGCGATAATTTTTGTAATCTGCGCGGAGATTACGTTATCGAAGCGAACATCCCATACATCTAAACTTTTAAATTGGGAGAAGAATCTAATTTTACTTTGCAGCAAGATATTGTCGTCGAGCTTATAGTTCACATCGGTCACAGATTCAATTCCGGTTTCAAACCTAAAATCCTTTACTTTGTACGCCGGATCGGTGTATTCCCTGTGGGTGTTGGCAAATATTTCCTGGAAGCCGAGACCGAGACGGGTAATTACATTCGGGTATTTATCGTAGGTGAAACCGATTGTCTGTGTAACATAGCCGGGATCGAAAAAATTTGCCGTTTCAACTTCCGGCGTTACTTGGTAATTATATCCGCGCGCAACCGAAGAACGAATTGAGTTGGAAAGAAAAGGACTTACCGCCCATCCCAAATTATAAATGGCCACGTCTTCAATATAGAGATCGTTATCCGTTGTTTTGTATGTAGAAGATCCGATTTTCGATCTTCCGTAAGTAGCTTTGATAGAATTCTTGAACGACCAAACATCGCCGGTTAGGTCGTAATGAAAATCACCTAGGAATGTCCACGCTATAGAGTTGTCGCCGCCTTTTACCCAGTTTGTGAACGCGATTTGGTTAATTCCCGCGCTCACAACAAAAGACGGAATCCATTTGTTCTTTAGCGAATCCGGTACTTGGCCAAAAGAAACAGCCGTCGAAATAAAAATTAGAACTAGTAGCGCCTTTTTCATTTGTTCCTCCCGGAAATTATTTTTTTATGAAGTATAACAAAATTAATAAAAAATCGGCAAGTGTTCCGAGATTAACGCAACTAACGGAATTTTTCCCTTCGTTTATTTTGTTCGGTTCTAAAATGATTTTATATATTGCTGGTTGCTCTTTTTCGCCGCAGAGTATTTTATACTGTTCGAAGGTGAGAGGGATTGATTAAAAGAAGGACGAATGAATAAGAAAGAAAAGCAATGAACAAATTTGAATTGGTTTCTAATTATCAACCCGCCGGCGATCAGCCCAGAGCTATTGCAGAACTGCTCGAAGGATTAAAACGCGGGGATAAACATCAGGTGCTTCTCGGTGTAACGGGCAGCGGTAAAACATACACAATGAGCAACATCATAAAGGAATATAACCGGCCTACGCTTGTTATCTCTCACAATAAAACTTTGGCGGCGCAGCTGTATTCGGAATTCAAATCCTTCTTCCCAAACAACGCCGTCGAATTCTTTATAAGTTACTACGATTACTATCAGCCGGAAGCTTATGTTGTCAAACGGGATTTATACATCGAGAAGGATTTTTCCGTTAACGAAGAAATTGATCGTCTTCGGTTGAAAGCAACAACCTCGCTGATTGAAGGGCGCAACGACGTATTGATTGTTGCGAGCGTAAGCTGCATCTACGGTATCGGTGCGCCGGATGCATACGCTCGTCAAATTTTATTCCTTAAAAAGGGGCAAACGATAGAACGGAAAAAACTCTTGCGGAGTTTAATCGATATTTACTACACGCGCAACGACGCCGATTTCACACGCGGAACATTCCGCGCGCGGGGCGACGTTGTCGAAATTATTCCGGCATATCAATACGAAGAGGCGGTTCGCGTCGAATTCTGGGGAGACGAAATCGAGAGACTTTCAATAATTGATTCGATAACCGGGTCGGTAATTCAAGAGGTTGAAGCGACGGCGATTTACCCGGCAAAATATTTTGTTACCACAAAAGAGCAGGTCAACCGCGCAATTCAAACTATTGACGAAGAACTACGGGAACGGTTAAAGTATTTTTGGTCGCAGGAAAAATATGTTGAAGCGCAGCGCCTTGAACAACGCACCAAATTTGATATTGAAATGATGCGCGAAATTGGATACTGCGCGGGAGTTGAAAATTATTCCCGCCACATGGACGGCCGCCCTCCAGGTTCCCGCCCTTATTGTCTGTTCGATTATTTTCCGAAAGATTATTTGTTAATCATAGATGAATCCCACGTGACGGTTCCGCAGGTAAGAGGAATG
>JAKAHQ010000293.1 GCA_021814855.1 Bacteroidota bacterium
TCAATAGTAGAATTCTGAATTTTAATTTCGCTGTGGTTTTTAATTACAAATTGACCGGCCAACGCTGTTTGGGATACCGGCTTGGGGATAATGTTTAACTCTCGGGCAAAAAAGGAATTACAGCCAAAGAGCAGTAGAATGACAATGAGACTAAATATTTTTTTCATCTATAATCCCGTGTTTAGTAGTGGAACTGGCTTAGAAGGCATATTTCTATTCTTGAAAAGAATTTTCATAAAACGAGGATATAAAGAAAGGATGCAGTTAAAAATAACTGCATCCTTAAATAAAGCACCGATTATTTTACCATCATCATCTTGATGGTATGAGAATACGTGCCGGAAACCATCTGGCAGAAATAGATTCCGGAGGGCAATCTCGATCCATCAAACTGAACTTTATAATTCCCAGCTGCTTGTGCTCTATTAACTAATGTTTGAATTTCTCTTCCAAGAACATCAAAAATTTTCAATGTAACAATACCCTGTTTCTTAACACTGTAGTTAATTATAGTTGCAGGGTTGAATGGGTTAGGATAGTTTTGTTCAAGTCTGTAATCCGTAACCATTGCATTCGTTTTGTTATTATCTTCAACCGCGGTGGTCCATTGATTTCCAATCCATGTGTTGGTCCAAACAGATACGTCCGCATAAGACCGGTCGTTACTCTTAGCCGAATAAGTAAGAACGCACTCTCTTGTATAATCCGGAGGAGTTCCGTCGTTATCGTTTCCAATTAGATCCATAGGGATGCGCATTCCAACTTGCGGTTTAAATACGAAGCCGGTTTGATGTATGGTAGCAAGTTTTTCAAAAGGAATCTTGGCTTCCATCTTATAACCGGACGGGAATTTTTCTACGAATTTGAAATCGCTTGAAGTCGTATCGAGAACGACGCCGCCTAAACTCTGATCGAGGATAACACCGTATTTGTTAAATCTAAAATGTAAATCGGTTTCTTTTCCGGTTTGATAAGCCGTATGCGATTCTCCACGCCAATCGTATAAGCCGAGGAATAAATCAACGCCGTCATAGAGATAAGAATAATCTAAATTATTGGTAGGATCTTCATAAAGTATATCATCATTCACGTCTATAGCAACATAAAGATTATTTTCATCCATAGCTAAATAAGTGCTAAACGAAAAATCGGCGTCGTTATTTAAAGAATATCCCATACCTTCCGGTATATGAGTAGTGCCTGCAGCTTTGGAAACAACGGTAGGCGTAATAGAAGCCCATTCGGAAAAATCGCCGTCGGCTTTAAACCCAATAGGAGCCGTATCGTGAATTACGGGAACGCCCTTAGCTAAATTTGTAGTTCCGTTTGAAGTAACAGTCATCGGACCTACGTTACCGGCAGCATCCGTACAAACAACGGCATAATAATATGTAACGTTCTGATCCGTACCGGGGGCAATAAGAGCATGTTCCAACGTTTGAGTGCCTTCCGGTATGGCGTGCCCAATATGATCGACATCTTTGGAAGTTAAATCCGTTATAGGTTTGGTACTGCAGTATACATCGTAAACTTCGCCGTTTTCAAAAGGAACATCTTCCCATTGAACCAGGTTGTAATTTCCTGTTACCGGTGTAGCTTGAACCTGGTTAACGGCTTGAGGAGGCATAACATCGAATACCGGCGAGCCGGTCCAAATTTCATCTAAGTACACAACTTGGTTCTGCCATCGTGTATCGTTTGTTCTGAAAATCTTGAATCGCCATACTCTGGTAGTATCAAATACACCGTTTACCTGTGCCGAGGTAAGATCATCCCAAACACCGGCGTATTTATCGAATTTTCTAAGCGGTATCGCCAACGATTTCCATGTATTGTCGTAATTCATGTCGTCGGCTTTAACAACATACGAAGCTTCGAACGGATAATCACCCGTTAAAGTGCTGTCTCTATCGTCATCCTGGAAAATAATTCTTAAATCTCCAATGCCTGCCGGAGCTTTAATTTTGAATTTCAATGTATCTATAGCCCATTGTTCTTCAAGACTTACAGGCCTCTTAAATTCCCATATAGGGCCGTCCCATTGACCTGGTGTAGTCCACTTCAACGAATAACTATGTGTTGCCGGATTAGAAGTTTGTTCGTTTGATACAACGCAAGAGCCGGCTCTTCCTTGTGAAAAAATCAGGTTTGACGGAATAGCTTTACCATTGAAGAAAGTAAGCGGCTTACTATGCAAGCCGTGCAATTCCATCTGATCAAAAATTATACTTCCCTCGCAATTAACATCCGTCACTTGATTTACAACAAACTCCCAAACGAAACCTTTAATCATATCAAGATCGAGCTGAGAATTGCCCCACTGAACACCACCCCATCCTTCTTGAGTAAATCCATGACCGTCGTCGCTACCGTTGTTTTGAAGAGGCATGGACCAATAATGCCAACCCGGAGTTTTATCGGCAAGAATATGAATAAAGCTATAATATTTTTCGCATTCGGTTTGAGCGCTGGCCGAGGTGCCTCTTGCCGCGTCGCTGCAATCCAATAAACAGAATCTGAACAAAACATCTACCTGGTCGGTAACGGGTTTGTCCACATAATAACGGAATGTAATGCTGTCATAACCGGAAAGATCGTAAACGCCGTTTGGATCCGGATTCCATTGTTCCGCACCTACGAAATCTCCCCATGAAGCCCAACCGGAAGTTCTGTACTCAACTTTCATAGCACCTGTTCCGGAATAAACAGGACTGGAGACGAATGATCTGCGCAGGTAATCGCCTTTAGCCGGCTGATCGATTAGATATACCCATTTGGTCGAATCAGCTGCGTTATCAAAGTTGTCTAGAACTTTTTGAGCTTTTAAATTTGCTACCAAAGCAAAAATAAAAACTAAATAGAATAATTTTTTCATAGTCTAATCCTTTTTTAGTTAGATTATCGAAAATTAAGATAACGATTAATTGGGGCCTTGGACAAATTAAATGCTTTGAGCGCACGAATAGGACGGTAAACGAGTCGATCAAAAGCGGCGGGCCGGCTTTACATACAATTTGTTTACGTTCTCACAAACACGTTTTAATTTTTTTTGGTGATCAGCATTTTATTAATTCACTTCAAAAAAAGCATTTTACGCGTCTCAGAATATTTCCCGGCAGTTAATCTATAAAAATATACGCCGCTTGATAATTGAAAGTTGCTGGTTGACAATTGAATGTTGTAGCGCCCTGCTTGTTGAATTTCGTTAATAAGAATTGCCAACTCTCTTCCAAGCACGTCATAGACTTTCAACGTTACTATACCGGCAACCGGTAACTGGTAACCGATAACTGTTGTTGGATTAAACGGATTGGGATAATTTTGTTCGAGACGAAAATCGTAGTCTTTACGAACATCATTAAAAGAAACGCTGGTTTTTATCTCTCCTATTAACGGAATATTTAGCGTGTTAAGATTGGTAGATACTTGCAAGGTGTCTTCAAAACTTCCGGATAAGTCTGGTCTAAAATAAACTCTGAAAACCAGACTGTCGTTGGCATTAATTAACGCTGGGAATTCAAACGGAACATAGAATGCCCTTTCCTTATTGTTAATAGAAACTGCAACAACGGGAAACGGATTATTATTTTTCAATACAATCTTTGCGGAAGCGGTATCATCCTGACTGTCTGCATTAAAGCGAAGAATGTTAGCCCGTGAAAAAATATGATTGCCGCTTGGTATCTGATGATA
>JAKAHQ010000294.1 GCA_021814855.1 Bacteroidota bacterium
AGCCAGGGTCGTGCTTCATAGAATTTAAATCCTTCTTCAAGACTTGTTCCCTTAGGTTTTCTATCAGTTGCTTCCATGTGAGCGTATTTCGGATCGTCTTCGTAAACTCCGCGGGTACTTCTAGAAGTTGTCTCTTCAGTTCCCATTGCGGGTTGATTCGGCATCCTCTCGTGCTGCTTGTCAATGTCGCCGTTAAAAATATAATTGAAGCCCATCACTTCCTGGACGGTTCCAATTCCGTGATCTCCCCAGCCGCTATGCGCATAAGTAACGCTTCTAGTCGAATCGAGACGGTTTACAAACGCCTGCATTGATGAAGCGATGCGTTCGCCGGTAACATTTCCTTCAATCGCCCATTCTTCATTTCCGATCGACCAGACAAAAACGCTAGGATGATTTCTATCACGCAAGATTAAGTTTTTAAGAAGCGAAAGATGTTCTTTGTTTATTCCCATCAAACGGTTTTCATCAATTACAAGCATGCCCAATTTATCGCACGCGTCAAGAAATTCGGGAGTCGGCGGATTGTGTGAGCAGCGAATTGCGTTCGAACCCATCTCCTTCATTTTCTTAATTCGAAATTCTTGGAGCGCATCGGGAATTGCTACTCCTACACCGGCATGATCTTGATGCAGGTTCGTTCCTTTGAGTAAAAGGTGTTTACCATTTAGGAAGAACCCTTCCTTTGCATCGAACCGGATAGAACGAATACCAAACGGAGTTTCATATTTATCAACAAGCGCGTTGTCTGCTGCGATTGCAGTAATCATTTTATATAGATATGGATTTTCAATCGACCAAAGATTTGGTGATTCAACATTTATATTACAATCATACTCTTTTGATTCGCCGGGATTGAGAGATAGATTTTTTATTTCCTTCTCAGCTATCACTTTTCCATTTGCGTCTAATATCGATTGCTTTACATCAAAACTTTTTTGGGTGCTAGATTCATTAACAATAGTTGCTCTTGCATTAACATCGGCAGAATTGTTTTTTTGTTTTGTAGAGACAAACGTTCCGTACATTGCAACATGCAGCGGAAAGGTTTTATTCAGCCAAACGTGACGGTAAATTCCCGCACCTTCGTAAAACCATCCTTCCTCCATTGCAGCATCTACTCTTACCGTTACAACATTTTCAGCGCCGTAATGCAGGTAATCTGTTATATCATATTGAAAGCTTGAGTAACCGCTGTGTTCTTCTCCTAAGTAAAATCCGTTTACCCAAACAGTTGAATTACGAAAGACGCCGTCAAATTGTATGCTTATCTTTTTACCAAGATCGGATTCAGGAATAGCAAATGTTTTGCGGTACCAGCCGATACTTGTCTCGGGAAAATTTCTTCCAACCATTTTATAACCGTGACTGTAACCCGCACTTGGACTAAACGGCACTTCAACAGCCCAATCATGAGGAAGATCAAGTATACGCCAGGAGCGGTCGTCAAAATTTGGAGATGCGGGTCCATCGCCGTATCCGGCTTTCGCAAAGAATGAGAAATAACCCGTAGCGAAGTTAAAATCTTTTTGTGCATCGTAAGCATGACCAAAAGCAAAGCGCCATCCGAAATCCATAAGCAAATGCTCTCGCACATTTGCCGGCGATTGATACGCATCGTTTTCTTGAGCAAGCGATTTCGAAACATTCAAAAGAAAAATTGATGTCAATAAAACCAAGAAATACATAACATAATTTTTGCTTTGCATATCTATATCCTTATGTTTTCAAATATCGCATGTAGAAGAAAGTCGGAAAAAATTTTGCAATCGATTGCAAAATTTTCACCGCATATACTGCACCCTTAATTCAGTTTACCCAAATACGTCCTTCCCTAAATCAAAATATGAAATTGATTCCGGAAAAGAATTTTTGCCGCACATTTAATATATAAAAAATCCTTATTGCTTCCCGCAAATCCAATTCCTAATTTCAACGGTAAATGATTTTGATTAATAATTCGAATGAACAATTTATCATAGCGAATGGAATATAAAATTTGCTCTCCATCTATTCTAAAAACTAAATAACGCGACGGTTAATATGATGACACAAGGCACAGTTTCTAGGAGTTATCTATTTGTAACAAGTTTCATTGCGGCGCTTGGCGGTTTATTGTTCGGTTTTGATACGGCTGTCATTTCAGGCACAATTCCTTTTATCACAAAATATTTTGACTTATCCGATGCATGGCTTGGATGGACAGTAAGCTCGGCTCTTGTTGGGTGTTTAATCGGCTCGATATCGGTTGGCAAGCCGGGTGATATCTACGGCAGACGTACAATGCTAAAAGCTCTCGCGGTAATGTTTTTTCTTTCAGCTTTAGGCACCGGTTTGGCCACAAACTTAACCGTTTTTATTATCGCAAGATTTATCGGCGGACTTGCAATAGGCGGTGCTTCGGTTCTTTCGCCAATGTACATTTCCGAAATTGCACCGGCTAAATTAAGAGGCAGACTTGTAGCTACAAGTCAGCTCGCAATTGTAAGCGGCATCCTTATTGCGTTTTTCACAAACTACTTGTTGATGGGAACCGGGGAATCAAATTGGCGTTACATGTTTCTGTCGGGAACTATCCCCGCGTTGATTTTTCTAATTCTATTATTCTTCGTAAGCCAAAGTCCGCGCTGGCTTGTAATGATTGGAAAGATTGACGAAGCTACCGAAGTAATCAAAAAAGTAAACTCTTCCGAAGATGTAAATTTTATAATGGAAGAGATTACACAATCGATAAACAAAGAATCGCTCGACAAAAATGTTGCCGTCTTTAAAAAACCATATTTGAGGTTAGTATTGATCGGCATGGCCGTTGGAATGTTCAATCAATTTACAGGTATAAACACCATTCTATATTATGCACCTACAATTTTCAAATCGGCGGGCTTCAGCAACAACTCAGCTTTCTTTCAAACCGTAATGGTTGGATTAACAAATCTTGTATTCACAATTATCGCTATGACAATGATTGATAAACTCGGGAGAAAATTTTTATTGATGATGGGCGCAGTCGGGATGTCAATCTTTTTAGGATTATTTGCACATACTTATTTAAGTCAATCTTTCGGCGGTTATACATTGTTATTTTTTGTTATGGGCTTTATAGCATTCTTCGCGGCTTCACAAGGTGCAGTAATCTGGGTTATACTTTCGGAAATGTTTCCAAACAACATACGTGCGCGGGGAACGTCTATCGGTTCATTCTCGCACTGGGTTTTCAACGCGTTAATTTCATTTCTTTTCCCAATCGCACTAGCGCAAATTGGTGTTGGTCCCGTATTTGTTTTTTATACAATTGCCACAGTGATAAGCTTTTTCTTCTTCTGGAAATTTTTAGTTGAAACAAAAGGAAAATCACTCGAAGAAATTGAAAAAGAAACTTTAAAAAGTTAATTGCTTCGGTATAAGAGAAAATTTAAGGAGGATATTCATTTATGAAATACGCAATATTTAAAATGGTCTTAAGTGTTTTCATCATTTTGAGAATAGTTAATTCGGTTAATGCTCAGCAGAAACAAGAGAAGAAAATAACCAAGGAGATAATTCCCGATGCCGAGAAAATAATCGGCTTAGAATTCTCCGATGCACAGCGCGATTCAATGACGGACGTTCTTAATGATCAATTGAATAATTACATCAACATCCGCAAAGTACATCTTGATAACAGTATTCCTCCCGCCGTT
>JAKAHQ010000295.1 GCA_021814855.1 Bacteroidota bacterium
GTCATCGAAAGAATTCCATCCTTTTCCGATGCCAGGTCCATGCTGATATAAAATTTTAATTTTTTTAGCGAACCCATTCTTTCTTTAAATGTCGATTCGAATGTTTCAGAAAAAATTATCGCCTCGGCATCCGATTCGTGTATGATATTTAATACTTCGTTCGTGTTAAGATTTTTATCGATAGGAACGATAACATAATTAAACGCCATTGCCGAAAGATAAGCTATCGCCCATTGCACACGGTTTTCGCCAATGACAGCGTAGTGCGCTCTTTCTTTAAGTCCGCGGTTTTTTAACGCGCTCCCGAATTTCAGAACATTTTCGAGAAGCTGAGTATAGGTAACTTTTTGAATCGGAGTAACAGCTAAATCTTCCAGCGCAAGTTTGTTTTGATGTTTGGATGCCGATTGAATCAGCATATCCTGGATGGAAGTTATTTTATGAGTATCGTAAATGGTAATTTTCTTTTTCATAAACACCCCGGTTAATTATTTTAGTCAAACTTAATTATTGTTTACGAAAGTTCAAACCTGTTTCTACTCTTTTAAGCCGCGGACAAGAATTAGAGAAACGATAAAGCCGATAAGGATTCCCAGATGACTTTGTTCAATCGCGCCGAGCCTGTCATAAGTGATCAGAAATTCATCCATCACCAAAAATCCGCCGAACAAAATTATCGCCGACAAAAACGGAAGAAGTATTAATTTGCTTTCGTTCAAATCGAACTTGAAAAATGCTTTGAAGAAGAGAAAGCTGATTATTCCTTCCCATAGAATGACAAAGATAAATAATATCGCATTCAGCCAAACCGGGAAAGCATAAATTTGTGTAGCCGCCTGAATGTATCCGAAATTTCCCGAAACGAATTTGAAACTGTCCGGAAGAATTCCGATAGTTTTTAGTCCGTCGCAGACGTTGCTTAGCGTAACGAACATAGCCCACAACGCCCAGATTAAAAGAATAGTTCGCTTAATGGAATTATCAGTAGCATTTACTTTCATATTTTCTCTTTACTCCTTACTCCCTACTAAATTTATTCTCTTGGTTGAATCAGCTTTGCGATTAGCCCTGTCCATCCTGTCTGATGAGAAGCGCCTAAGCCTTTCCCATTATCTCCGTGGAAATATTCGAAAAACAAGATATAATTTTTAAAATGCGGATCGGATTGAAATTTCTTTGTGTCGCCGAAAATCGGTCTTAAACCTTTTTCGTCCCGCTTAAAAATTTTAATTAGTCTATTCGTAAGCTCATCGGAAATTTCTTTTATCGTAAAAAACTTTCCCGAGCCTGTTGGGTATTCAATTTTAAAATCGTCGCCGTAATAATAATGAAACTTCTGCAGCGATTCGATGATAAGATAATTAAGCGGGAACCAAACCGGTCCGCGCCAGTTTGAATTTCCGCCGAACATGCTCGACTCCGATTCTGCCGGCTCATAATTCACCATTGAAGAATTTCCGTCCGAGTTGAACTTGTAAGGATTATCTTTATGAAATTTTGAAAGCGACCTTACGCCGTAATCAGAAAGGAACTCACTTTCATCCAGCATTCTTTTTAAAAGCATTTTCATCCGGTGGCCCCGAAGCAGCGATAAAAGTCGACGCTCGCCGTAGCCCGGTTCTTCCCATCTTGAAACCAAGCTTGAAAGATCCTTCCTGTAATTTAAAAACCATTCAAGCCGTTTCCAGAATTCCGGCGCGGCTTCCATTAAATCAGGCTCAAGAACTTCAACCGCAAACAAAGGGATTAAACCAACGACCGAATGTATTTTTATTCTCTCAACTTTCTTTCCGGGAATATTTAATACGTCGTAAAAGAATTGATCTTCTTCGTCCCAGAGTTCCACGTCCTGATTTCCGACATTAACCATCGCACCGGCGATAAAAAGAAAATGCTCGAAGAATTTTGTCGCGGTGTTTTGGTAAACCGGATTGTGCAATGAAAGCTCAAGCGAGATTCGCATCATGTTAAGGCAGTACATCGCCATCCAGCTTGTCGCGTCGGATTGCTCGATAAATCCGCCGGAAGGCAGTTTAGCGCTGCGATCAAAAACTCCGATGTTATCCAGCCCGAGAAATCCGCCCTGGAAAATATTCCGGTTACCTTTGTCTTTTCTATTTACCCACCAGGTAAAATTTAAAAGAAGTTTATGGAACATCGATTCGAGAAATTCAACGTCGCCTTTGCCGTCATTATTTTTTTTATCGATTTTGTAAATACGCCACGCAGCCCACGCGTGCACAGGCGGATTCACATCGTTGAAGTTCCATTCGTACGCCGGGAACTGTCCGTTCGGATGCATGTACCATTCTTTTGTAAGAAGCTTCAACTGCCGCTTCGCAAATTCCGGATCGATAAGAACAAGAGGAATGCAATGAAATGCAAGATCCCACGAAGCATACCAGGGATATTCCCATTTGTCCGGCATTGAAATTATGTCGGCGTTATTTAGATGAATCCAATCGCTGTTCCTTCCGTGCAGTCTTTCCTCCGGCGGCGGCGGCTGCGCGGGATCGCCGCTCAACCACTGCCGGATGTCATAATAATAAAACTGTTTGCACCAAAGCATTCCGGCAAAAGCCTGCCGCTGGATATTTTTCTGATCGTCATCTTTTATTTTATTCTGAAGGTCGGAATAAAATTCGTCTGCTTCGTCTTTTCTTTTCTGAAAAATAGATTCAAAATTTTCAAAAGGATTTTTAAATGATTTATTACTTAGCCGAAGCTGAATTGTTTCGGATTTTCCGTAGTCGATTACAAGCTTATAATTAGCCGCCGCTTTAGTTCCTTTGTTGGAAGAGTTAATTGCCTTCTGATTTCCTCCAGCGATATAATCATTTATTCCATCCTTGAACAATCCTTTGGTGTTATTCTCTCCGTATAATCTTTTAAAGTTTGTTTCATTTTCACAGAATAAAAGTTCCGGCTCACCACCGCAGTACAAAAAATATTTTCCAAAACTTCGGTGATTCGCTTCAATTAAATTTTTTGACGACGAGCTTAATGAAGGCTTGTAAGAATCATTTCCCCAGCTCCAGGTATTTCTAAACCAGAGCTGCGGAATAACGTTTATGAGCGCGGTATCTTTGCCGCGGTTAAAAATTGTTATCCATATTAAAATATCCTCGGCATCTGCTTTAGCGTATTCAATAAAGACATCAAAATATTTATCGTCATTAAAGATTCCCGTGTCAATCAATTCAAATTCGGGATCGAGCTTACCTCGCTTGGCATTTTCTTCAACAAGCCGCTTGTACGGAAATTCTTCGTGCGGATATTTGTAAAGCATTTTCATGTAAGAATGCGTCGGCGTGTTGTCGAGGTAATAAAAATATTCTTTTACATCCTCGCCGTGGTTGCCCTGCGGATTTGACAATCCGAAAAATGTTTCTTTTAAAATCGGGTCTTTTCCATTCCAGAACGAAACTGAAAAACAGAGAAGCTGTTTTGTATCGCATATTCCGCCGATGCCTTCTTCGCCCCAGCGGTATGCTTTACTGCGTGACTGATCGTGAGTGATATAATTCCATGCGTCGCCGTTTGCGCTGTAATCTTCGCGCACCGTTCCCCACTGCCGCTCCGAGAGATACGGACCCCACTTCTTCCACCTAACTTTTCTGCTGTTGGATTCCGCGAGACGATTCTTTTCTTCCATGAAATTCTTTGCTGCT
>JAKAHQ010000296.1 GCA_021814855.1 Bacteroidota bacterium
CGGAATTGAAACCATCAATGGTTCAAAAACCCTGACTCCAATTGCTGATATCATTATACCGCACACCAAACCCGTTATTAGCGCTATTCTCTGCGTCTTGGATCTGTAAACAGTAATCTCCTTTTCCAAACCGGAAGAATTTTCAAGCTCGGCTCTAACCGCCGCATTCTTGTCATCTATCGATTTTAATGTTTCCTTAGTTTCCAGCCATTTAATCTTCTTTTTTATATCGTCGTTCCTATTCTGTAAATCCGCCGCAGCCGGTTCCCTCCACGCGGTTATAAAAATTTCCAGAGACCGTTCCGTTATCAGCGCGAAAAACATTAAAGGGATAATCATTTTATAAACTTCGTCGGTTACGTTCTCCTTAAATTGAAGATAGACAAACGAATATTTGGAAGCCGTGTATATCAGCACGATTGCTAACAGCACTATGACCGTCCGTATAAAATATTTACTGCCGAATATTTTCATTAACGGCGATACTTTCCGTTGTCCGTCATTATTATTCATTTTATTCTCCTATTAAATTAAAACTCTGCATGATGCGCTCTGCACCATTTGCCCTTCATTCTTCAATCATAAATCCTAAATCGTCAATCGACAATCCTCAAATCCTTCAATCGCCAATCATCAATCCTCAAATCCTTCAATCGCCAATCATCAATCCTCAAATCCTCTGGCGAAGCCATCCCTTCGGGACAATCCTCAATCTTATTTCTTTATTAAGACTCCCGCCGCAACTCCGGCCGCGCCTGCCGCTATAATTGATGTTACCGAGGGCCACTCTATCTTTGGAGGATTCTTCAGCGTGCTTATATATTCCTTCATTAAGTCTTCGTAGCGTTTAAGTCCGTAATCCAAACCTTCTTTATACGCGGAGGCCTTTTGCTCTTTAAGAAAAATAATTGAGTCCTGCAGGGTCACATATTTTTTATAAACTGCGTTAATCCCTCCCATCGCTTCAAGCTGTTTTTTAAATATCTCAACATCTTTGTGATCTGAAATAAACGTAGCTACAAATTGCACTGGCACCTGGAAAGTGCTTATTAAAAATCCGGTCTGCGGATGCGGTATCCTCGCCACTCCTATCGGCGACGTTTTCAATTCCGGAAAAGCTATCCGCATTTGATTTACAAGATCGTCCGGCTGAAATAAATCTCCCAGCATCAATTTATAATTTTTATTTTCGGTATTAAGAGATTCGATATGCCGCTGTAAGCTGTCTATGTTTTTCTCGTAACCGGCTTCAACCTTTCTAAGCTCCGCAATTTCTTTTTCGTATCTATCTCCTTTTTGAATTATCGAATCGTACCTTGTTTTGTAGTCGGAGAGATCTTTTTCCGCCTTGTCGATTTTTTCCTTCGCGTCTCCCCAAGAATAAATATAAAATCCAATGCCGCATGCAAGCAGCGCCGCCAGTATAACCGAAATCCATTTACACACTGTAAACCTCCAATCGGTTATTGTCCCAGCTCTTAAATCCGAGCGATTGAGCCGCGAGATCAATCAACGAATGATCTCCCTGGACTAATTCATAAAAAACAACATGACCGTTAACTACCGCGTCTTTAAGACGTATGTATGTGTTTCTTCCGGCATCCTGCAGTTCCCATAATAATCCTTTTACCATATTTCCGGCGGCAGTATTCATAACGCCAAACTGCTCTTTGTTTTTATCGAAGAGATTTTTTATTTCATCAGGAGTTAATAAAGCTTTAGGCGGTTGATTAGCCCCGCCGATAATAATCTTTTGAAGCCCGCATTCGTTTATTACGCGCTGCCAAAAGGAATCGTCCGGCAGCGGGTCGCTCTTATCATCGCGAACATTTACATGTCCAATTACGCCTTTGAAATCTTTTAACTTTTCTCCGTAATAATTTTTGTACTCGGAAGGAATTTTTCTTTCGATGGCAAATATGTCGCATAAATAATTTACAAGCTCAACTACGGAATCGATCTGCGCCTGTTCATATTTATCGAAGTACCTATAATCTCTGTACGGCTTTCCGTAATCGAACGTTTCTTCTCTTTTTTTCAGAGTTCTTGCGCTAACGGTATTAAAGCAATAAAGATTGCCGCCGCTTTCAATTAATCCGCCTTCGCTTGCTATTTCAATTCCTATAAATCTTTTTTCAAAAGTAGTTCTTGCCGGGTCTCCCCATTTTAAACCGAATTGAAATGCCCACCCCTTTGCGTCAAAAGCTTGGTAAATTGTTCCGTCGCGGTCAACTATAAATGCAGTGCCTACATTTTTACCGTCTTTCTTCCACCACTCTATTGTAGAAGCGGCTGTTCCGCCGCATGTGTGATGGAGACATATTCCATTCTTAACGCCGCCGGAAGTAAAATACTGGTCGGCCGGCAGTTTTAAATTTTGATTGAATGTCGGGGGCATATTTTTTTTCCTTATTTGTTGTTTAAAATCTCCCCCGCCTCACCGTTTTCTTCCTCGCTAAGAAAGCGGTTTTTAGCAAGTCTCGGCATTCGAGGCGGAGGATTAAGTTCGTAACCGGAATATTTTAACTTTGCGGAGTTGGAGCCGCTTCTTCCGTTTTCTTTTTACTCGATTTGTTTCTAATGTTTCTGGCTGCCTCAAAACGATTGAAGTATTCAGGGTAGCTATCCTGGAATTTGCTCATTAACCTTTGAATAACTTTAACACGCTTATCCGCTTGGGAAAAAAGAAAATCCAGATCCTTTCTAGCCTCGGTTCTCGTATTGACTCCCTCGTTTTGCGATTCATCTTTCGTTTCAAACTCGGTTAAATCCTCGGCTAATTCATCTGTTTCAACTATTGTAGTTCCGTATTCCGATAATTTTGTTCCAAGCTCCAATGCCTTCAATAAAATATTCTTTGCCCTTACCGGTATATCGGTCTGCCTATTCTTCCTCAGCATATTCTCGCTTAAATCCGCAAAGAGCTGAAGCTCCACAATTTCATTTTTAACCGCATAAGCGTAAATTGACCCGGCAACTACAACAGTATGCTTAATAAGCTTTACAAGACTGGAATCTTTGGCTTCAGTTTTTCCAACGGTACTGCTTTTTAACTTTCCTTCTTTTTCAGTAATTCTGGTTACATAAATCTTCAATTCGTCCTTAGCCGTAATCATCGCGGGTGTTAATGTAACCCCCTCGTCGGGTGTTTCAATAACGCCTGTAATATTTTTGTACGTTTCCACCTTGCTTTCTTCCCGTTTGTTCATAATTGCCTCCTTTTATTTTTGATTGATAGCAGTAGGTTTGAGGATTGATAATTAATTGTATTATAAATGGCATAATTCCCGTATTTCATAGCTACTATACCACTAGAGCAATCATTTATTTCGGATACGGATCTATCAAGAACGGTGGTCAACGGTTCATAAACCGACTTTGAACAGCCAAAGTAATCCTTCAAACGGCAGTCGCGGTTTTTTAATTGAACAAGAACGGATTTGAAATAATCATCTCGTAATTTCAGCCGGTCAATTCCATATTTGAATTGCTCATTTCCGTGTTTTAAATGAGTATTTCGACACTTAAAATGAGCGTTTCCTCGCTTTAACTGGTCAATTCCTCCATTGAACTGGTCATTTCCGGGCTTTAAGTGATTACCGACCGGCTTAAAATGGGCATTTACCCTAATGAATTGAGATATTCCTCGT
>JAKAHQ010000297.1 GCA_021814855.1 Bacteroidota bacterium
GATATGGAAAAGGAAAACTCGAAAAGATATAAGATGCCTAACTTTGACGAAAAAGCAGTAGCCGAGTATTACAAACCAAGAGCCGAATGGAACGCGAAATGGCAAATAATTCTTGAAAACCTTGCGGAGAAAGAAGGGATCAAAGTCGAAGATTCCGAACTTGAAGATCTTGCCAAACAAGAAGCCGAGAAGACCGGAATTAGTGTTGCTAAACTTGTGAAATATTATAAAGACACTAAGAGAACAGACATGCTCTTGGAAGAAAAAGTAATAAAATTTTTGAAAGATAATGCCAACATCAAAGAAGTAGATGCAGAAGAAAAAACCAAAGAGAAAAAGGGATAAGAGAAATGAAGCGTGACATTCTTACTGAAGCGCAGTTGACAAAGAAATTTGAAATTTACAACCAATTAGTTCCGTATGTAATTGAACAGACAGGCCGCGGCGAACGCGGTATGGATATTTTTTCAAGACTTTTAAGAGAAAGAATAATTTTTTTGGGTACCGCGGTCGACGATCATATAGCAAGTTTAACAATTGCCCAGTTATTGTTTTTAGAAGCCGAAGATCCTGATAAAGACATAAATCTTTATATCAATTCTCCGGGCGGCAGCGTTTCAGCCGGACTGGCAATTTACGATACAATGAAATACATAAGATCGAAAGTATCCACTATATGCGTTGGACTGGCAGCAAGTATGGGCGCCGTTTTGCTCGCTGGAGGTGAAGCCGGAAAACGTTCTTCCCTGCCGCATTCCAAAATTATGATTCATCAACCGTGGGTAGGCGGTTTACAGGGACAGACAACTGATATAGAAATTCACGCTAAGGAAATGATTAAAACTCGCGATACAATTTATAACATCCTTGCAGAACACACCGGTAAACCTTTCGACCAAATAGCAAAAGATTGCGACAGAGATTATTTTCTTACCGCCGACGAAGCTAAAGACTATAAATTGATCGATACAATTCTGGCGCACCGGCCTGCTGCAAATCCAAACAATAAAAAATAAATTATAAGCTTAAAGCTAAGGGGCATATTGATTGCCCCTTTTTTATTTTAAACAGCAGACATCAAAATTTTTACCGGAGATTTAACTTATGAAGTTGAAGTATTCATTACTGCTTATCGTTCTCTTTATTGGAACACAGTCGTTTGCTCAAAAGAAATTATTAACTACCGAAGACGTAGTCCTTAATGCTTATTCTACTCTCAGAACCGCTAATCTACAACAGCTAAATTGGCTCCCCAATTCGGATAAGTTCGATTGGATTGGCGGAATAAAAGAAAAGCAGGCGCTTCTCGTATCCTCCGCTGTTAAAACCGGGATTGATACATTGTTGAAACTATCTTCGTTGAATGCAGTACTTGATAAAAACGGCGATGCCGACCTAAAGTCTTTTCCCGCAATTGAATGGGAATCTGAAAATGCTTTTAATTTTTGGGACTTAAAAAAATATTACGAATATAATTGTAAGACACAAAAATTAACTCTTGTAAACTCTATAAACGATGATGCTGGCAACAGCGAAGTTGCGCCCAACAAATTGTATGTTGCCTATACCTTGGCTAACAATTTATTCGTTAATTTATCCGCGGATAAGCCAGTTCAGATAACAGCAGACCAAGACACAAATATTATAAACGGTCAAGCTGTTCACAGGAATGAATTTGGAATTGAGAAGGGAATTTTTTGGTCACCGGGAAGCAAATACATTGCTTTCTACAGAATGGATCAAACCATGGTAACAGATTATCCGCTTGTTGATGTTACCTACACGCCTGCCCGTTTAAAAAATATAAAATACCCTATGGCAGGACAAACGAGCCATCATGTTACGGTTGGAATTTACAACGTACAAACCGGCAAAACTACCTGGCTTAAAACCGGTGAGCCGCTAGATCAGTACCTAACATGTTTAACCTGGTCGCCGGATGAAAAATATTTTTTTATCGCTCACTTAAACAGGGATCAAAACCATCTTGAACTGAAAAAATATGACATAACAACTGGCGAAGCAGTCAAAACACTTTTTGAAGAGAGAAACGATAAATACGTCGAGCCGCTGGAAACGTTGACCTTCCTTCCGAATTCAAACGATCGTTTTATTTGGCAGTCGCAGCGTGACGGATATAATCATCTATACCTTTACGATACCGACGGCAAACTAATTAAGCAAATCACTAGCGGCAATTGGGTGGTTACATCGTTAGACGGCTTTGATAAATCCGGTGAAAATATTTTTATAACTTCTACCAAGGAAACCCCGCTCGACAGGCACTTCTACGAAGTTAATATTGAATCGGGCAAAATTGTTAATCTAACACTGGAAAAAGGAACTCATAAAGTTCTTCCAAGTCCATCTTCAAAATATTTTTTGGACTCGTACACAAACGTCTTAACCCCAAGAGTAATCAACTTGGTAGATAGCCGCGGTAAATCAATTAGAAATTTGTTGACTGCGGATAATCCCTTGAAAGACTATGCAATCGGAAAGACAAGAATTTTCAGTATAAAAAACGAATCAGGCACAGAGTTGTACTGCAGAATGATTACCCCTCCGGATTTCGACTCGACAAAAAAATATCCGGTGATTGTATATGTATACGGCGGCCCGCATGTGCAGGAAGTAACAAACATTTTTGGCGCCGGTCGATACTTTTTGTGGTTTTACATGATGGCGCAGAAAGGTTATATAATCTTCTCGCTCGATAATCGCGGATCATATAACCGAGGGTTGGCTTTTGAACAGGCTACGTTCCGTCATTTAGGCACTGAAGAGATAAAAGACCAAATGGCAGGAGTAAATTATTTGAAATCTCTCCCCTACGTGGACGGCAGCAGATTTGGTGTTTTCGGATGGAGCTACGGAGGATTTATGGCCACATCGTTAATGCTCAGAACAAATAATACTTTCAAGGTTGCGGTTGGAGGCGGCGCCGTGATCGATTGGAAATATTATGAAGTAATGTACACCGAACGATATATGGATACACCGCAAACAAATCCGGAAGGATATAAAGAAGCCAGTCTTCTCAACTATGTTGAAAATCTTAAAGGGAAGCTTCTACTGTGTCATGGTACAAGCGATCCGACGGTAGTCTGGCAAAACACGCTTATGTTCGCAAAGAAGTGCGAAGATCTGGACAAACCGCTCGACTATATGCCTTACATCGGTCACGGTCACGGAGTAGTCGGCATCGATGCCGTCCATTTGTACAATAAAATTACCGACTATTTTCTCGATAATATGTAATGAAGATTCATGGTTGGCAGAGTCTTTTTTGCTCTGTTATTTTTTAATCTTTAATAAAATTATTATTTTCATTAAAAAAATTTCGTTATCTAATAACCAAACCGATAAGAGTAAAAATTGACCGGCGCTAAATTAGATTTCCTGATTAAAATAAACGATCTTACCGATTTCGCCAGGAGAGGCGATAAGTTTTTACCGGATGAGGTCTGTAATTTTCTTGCAAGCGAGTTTGACCTTGAAGCCGTCGTTATTTTTAAAGTTCAGGACAATAATAACCTGCAGGTTCTTGGCAGGTCTTCATCCGTAAAGAAGAACATTCAGCACGGCACATCTTTATTCTGTACCTCGTGTAAATCTCTTTCGGAGAGTTTCAAAAATATTAGA
>JAKAHQ010000298.1 GCA_021814855.1 Bacteroidota bacterium
GAATTTTTGTTTTATCAGAAACCGCAGAAAAATATTTTATATAGACCACTGGTTTCATTTCGGATTTGTAGAACGAAGGTGTAAGTATCAAAACATAATCCGCGCCGCGGTCAGCGGCATCATTCGATAAAGAGATTGTTTCTTTAATCGAATCCGAACCGGTTCCAGCAATAAAAAGTTTATCTTCCGGAATATTTTTCTTTGCCGCTTCAATAAGTTTTAGTTTTTCTTGGCGCGTTAGGAAAACACTTTCACCGTTGGAGCCCATCACTACATAACCGCTTAGACCGGTTTTATTCCACTTAGAAAAATTCTGCGCGAGTTTATCAAAGGCAACTTCATCGTTTATAAACGGCGTAGCAATGGGCGGCATGATGCCGTAAAATTTTTTCATTTTTCCTCTTGAAATTTTACCAGTCCCATTTGTCGCTCCTTACCCCCTTCGACTCACCAAGCCCATACTCGACTTCTGGCTGAGGCAGGCGTCTTCGCGAGCCGAGCCAATGAAAATTATTAAATGGAGTGGTCAGTTCAAATTTTATCTGATGCAATTTCTTCAACATCTTCAACGGCTTTCGGAATTGGTCTGCCGAGAATACGGCTGCTGTTTTTAGTAACTATTATATCGTCTTCGATTCTAATACCGCCGAATGTTCTGTAATGATCGACCTTATCGTAATTGATAAACTCTTTAAATTTCTTTTCACTTTGCCATTTATCAATCAACTGGGGAATAAAATAAATACCAGGCTCAACTGTAAGTACAATTCCGGGAACAAGCGGTCGGGCAAATCGTAAATATTTTAAACCGAATTGCGTGCTGCGTTTGTTCTTCGCGTCGTAGCCAAGATTATTCTCGCCATAGTTTTCCATATCGTGAACGTCAAGACCCATAAGATGACCGACGCCGTGTGGAAAAAATAAAGCATGAGCTCCAGCTTCAACTATTGCTTTTGTATTTCCTTTCATCAAACCCAAAGCTTTCAATCCATCGGCTATAACTTCAGCAGTTTTGAGATGAACAGTTTTATAATTCACTGCCGGTTTGATTTCTGAAATTGCGACCAGCTGTGAAATGAGAACAATTTCATAAACTTCTCTTTGTTGTGATGTAAATTTTCCGCTGACCGGAAACGTGCGTGTGATATCGCTTGCGTAATGCAAAATGGTTTCTGCGCCGGAATCATTTACAACAATATCGCCGTCTTTAAATTTATTATCGTAATGATGATTGTGAAGCGTTTCGCCGTGACGCGAAAGAATGGTTGGAAATGAAAGTCCCGCTCCGAGCGAAAGAGCAAGTCCTTCCATAAATCCTGCAACCTCGCGTTCGTACATTCCCGGCCTTGCAAAACGCATGGCGGAGGTCTGCATTTCGTATGAAATTGAGATTGCTTTTTCGATCTCTTCAATTTCTTCATTCGATTTTATGTAGCGTTGTTCGGCAATGGTTTTAACTAATTCTGTTGACGCAAAATTATTTATTACGTTGCCGCTTATTCCAAGAAGATTTTGCAGTTTCAGCATATTGTCGTAACGGTACTGCGGAATGAAATGAATTTTACGTCCCTGCTTAACTGCGTTTTCCAAAACTTTTTCCATTTCGTTAGAAGCGGCCGTAAGATTAACACCGCATTTGGCGGAAAGTTTTTTTATTGTCGGCTGCGGTCCCATCCACACAATATCGTCCATCGTAAAATCATTTCCGAAAATTGTTTCTTTATTTTCGTCAACGTCGATCACCGCTGTAAGATCTGGAATGTCTAATCCGAAATAGAAAAGAAATGTGCTGTCTTGCCGGAAGCGGTAACCGTTATCGGTATAATTCATCGGCGCTTCGCCGTTGCCGAGAAATAAAACCAACCCGCTTTTAATTTTCTTTTTTAATTCTGCTCTTCTCTTGATATAAATTTTTGATTCAAACATAATTAGTCCCTTCATTTTGTTTGTCATTCCAGCGAAAGCTTGCCTACCGGCAGGCTGGCTGGAATCCAGATTATTGAATTAAATTGTTATATAAATCTTTCCATGTCGGATTGAAATCCTCAATCAATTTTAATTTCCAGTTTTCTTTTCCATGTATTCAGTTGCTTATCTCTTAATATGGCGGCGAAAACATCTTCGTTTTCTTGATAATATATATTCATAGTACGGCATATCTTCTGGATTCTGGATCAAGTCCGGATTGACAACACGAAATTATTTACGCTCCTGTATGTTCTGTTCTTCTAATAATTTCGTTTTGCAAATCGATTCCGAGATCTACAAAATAATCGCTGTAACCGGCAACACGTACAATTAAATCTCGGTACTTTTCCGGATGCAATTGCGCTTCGCGTAAAATTTCTGCATCCACAACGTTAAACTGAATGTGGTGGCCGTCAAGTTTGAAATATGTTCTAACCAGGCTGACAATCTTATTTATGCCTTCGTCGCTATCCATTAACTGCGGCGTAAATTTTTGATTGAGCAGCGTTCCGCCTGTTCTTATGTGATCGATCTTAGATGCCGACTTGATCACGGAAGTCGGTCCATGAACATCGGCGCCCTGTACCGGAGAGATTCCTTCGCTTGTAGGCTCATAAGCAATACGCCCGTCCGGCGTTGCGCCGAGAACGCTTCCAAAATAAACATGAGAAGTAGTGGGCAGCAAATTAATTCTGAAATGTCCGCCCTTTGTGTTTTGTCTGCCGTCAACTGCTTTGTAGTAAGTCTCAAAAATCATTTTCAAAATTTCATCTGCGTAATCGTCGTCGTTGCCGTACTTAGGAGTTTCGAAAAGAAGTTTATCGCGTAAATCTTTTTTGTTATCGAAATTTTTGTCGAGCGCGTTTAAAAGTTCATCCATCGAAAAATTCATTTTATCGAAAACATTAAATCTAAGTGAAGATAACGAATCGGTTACGGTTCCAAGTCCTACGCCCTGAATATAGGATGTGTTATACCGTGCGCCGCCGTTGTTGTAATCTTTTCCTTTTGCAATGCAGTCGTCAACTAAAATTGATAAGAACGGCGAAGGCATATACTCTGCATAAATTCTTTCGATAACGATGTTGCCTTTTATTTTGATATCAATGAAATGATTGACTTGTTTTTCGAATGCTGAATAAAGTTCATCAAAGGATTTGAACAAAGCCGGGTTGCCGGTTTGTAAACCGATTTGTTTTTGTGTGTTCGGATCAAAACCGTTGTGAAGAGTAATTTCCAAAACTTTAGGCAGATTATAATATCCGGTGAGTATATAAGCTTCTTTTCCGAAAGCGCCTGATTCAACGCATCCGCTTGCACCGCCGCATCTCGCATCAATTACGGATTTGCCCTGACGAACTAATTCTTGGATAATTGCGTCAGTGTTAAATAACGATGGCTGACCGTAACCTGTTTTGATAATTTTCAGCGCGCGTTTTAAAAGTCGATCGGGATTTTTTTTACTGACCTGTACCATTGAACTGGGCTGAAGAAGCCTCATTTCTTCGATGACATCGAGAAGAACATAACTCAATTCATTTGATGCGTCCTCGCCGTTGTCTTTCACCCAGGTGCGCGTCGGGAAGTTGAGATACTGCCAGTAGCCGTCGGGCTGATACGGCTTGACGCTCGGCCCGCCCATCTTGCGCGACAGGAGTCCACCGATCGCCAG
>JAKAHQ010000299.1 GCA_021814855.1 Bacteroidota bacterium
CGCGGTTTTTGTCGCGTTTAACTTTTTCTTGAAGGATATAAATGCCCTTATACTGATTATTAATTACCACCTCGCAAAATTTTGTCCGCGATGCGTAACGACCAATGTCGTTCGATAATTTATAGGCGAGAATATTCCGGAGAAGAGTTTTATCCGTATAAGAAGCATTTAGCACCCAATCACTTTCGGCAGGCATTCCCAGCAAGGAAGCGTTTATTGAATTGCCGGAGGAATCGCGCAGTTCGATACCGTATTGTTTCTTCGGAAACATCTGGGAGCTGTGCCCGCGAATTTCTATACCGATTTTTCCGCTGTAACCGTTATACGGATCGGTTAAATTATTACGGTTGCCTTCGCCGTTGTCAATTATCCCCATATCGGCCGTAATTTTAGGATCGTCGGGAATATCTTTGCCGTTTGTGTTAATAACAATTATCGGCAGGTTTGAGGATGTAAAATTGACTTGGGCATTTAATACAGAATGAGATACAATAAGCACAAAGATTAGAAATAATTTTTTCATATTAATTCCGATGGAAGAGTATGATTAGTATTGATATCCATGTTGAGCTAAACATTCCAAACTTACTTTTACTTGCAAAAGAAAATTAAATCCGCCTGAGAGAAGATGACTTTACTATCTCATCCGCTACTTTAGTATAATCATTTTCTTCATCTGCATATAGGCCCCCGAAATAATTTGGTAGAAATAAATGCCTGAAGAAAGGCAAAAATTATGAGCTGAAAAATCGACCGAATATTTTCCGGCACGTTGATACTCATTAACAAGAGTGGCAACTTCCTCTCCAAGTACATTAAAAACTTTCAGCGATACATTACCGGCATTAGGCAATTTATATTTTATAATCGTATTCGGATTAAACGGATTTGGATAATTTTGTTCTAAACTAAATTTACCTGGTACGGTATTTTCATTCTGTTCAATACCGACTAAAACGCCGTCTTTAGAGGCATAAGGCAGGTAAAGACTTCTTAATTGGCCGGCAACAGGCTTTTCAGTTTTTCTATCCATCGATATTAATCCCATAGTTTGCCAGCCGTTCTTCTTCGGTTTATACTGGTACCAATCGAATATGCACCACCAGGTTGTTCCCATTAAATTACCGGAAGGATTGGCCGCGCCGGAAGCATCGTATGGAAAATTGTATTTGAAAGCGTTGAATGTCTGGTTGAGAACATTTACCTGTTCGTTTTCGGTTGAGCCGTTTTCCGACGACCAATATCCAAACTCAGTATCAAGAATCGGTTTGGACGGAAACGCTTTCTTAGCGTCGCCCAAAAATGAATATGTAGGACCAAGATAACTTCCGCTTTTACCGTAGAAGATTCCAAAGTACATTGTCCACCCGGCAACATCCAAACCGGATTGAGTAACATCGCTTGCGCCGGGAGTATCGGCGGCGGCCGATTGGGCTAGAAGGCGGAAATCGTTAAAATTATTTCTTAGATCATCTTTCAACAAATTATTATAAACCAATCTTCCGCCGCCGTCTAAATGGCATTCGTTTGATGTACTCCATAAAATAATTGAAGGACGGTTATAATCTCTAAAAACCATCTCTCTAAACATTTGCTGATGAATTTTCCGCTGATTGTTTTGAATATCCCAAACATCCTGTGTATCCCACTGCCACAAAGGAATCTCTTCCATAATTGCCAAACCTAATCTATCGGCTATCAGATAAGTGTAAGGATGATTCGGATAGTGAGCGGTTCGTAGAAACGTCGCATTTAAATTTTTTACGGTAACCAAATCCGAGTAGATAATATCCTTTGGTACGCTTCTTCCGTAATCCGGGTGTTCTTCGTGACGGGCAACGCCGGGCAGGTACATTATCTTATTGTTCAATAAAAATTTTCCATTCGAAGTTGCAACAGTTCGGAGACCAAACTGGGTATAATATTTATCGAGAACAATTGTGTCGTTCATGGTGAGCGTTACTTCCAAAATATAGAGATTGGGATTTTTCATAGTCCATAATTTCGGATTTAATATTTGCCAACCGGCTTTCAAACCCGATACCCCCGTGTAAGCCGCATCAACGCCGAATGTTTGGGGATTAAAGCCTGAAAAAGTCGCTTCAGGTCCTATTAAATCGCTCGCATACTCAGATTGTATATTGCTGCTGTTAACCGATGCCTCATAAACTCTAACGTTAGCCCGAATGTTTGCTGCCGTAATTTTCTTTTTATAAACAACTACATCCACATCAACATTGCCGTTAACGTCTTTGGGCACTACGCCTGCGCGAATTACAGAAACACTGTTTGAGATTTCAAGATACACATCATGAATAACGCCGGCATAGTTAAACCAATCGACCTGGTTAAAAGGAATAATATCTTTTCTTGAACCCCAGGCAATATTATCGACCCGGACAGCAATAGTATTTGACGAGCCATAGTTTAAGAGCGATGAAACATCGAACGCAAAAGGAGTGTAACCACCTTCGTGGCAGCCGGCATACTTTCCGTTTATCCAAACATCGCATACATAATTAACGGCGTAAAACATTAGCTTCACAAATTTATCGCTGTCGGCGGCGTCCACATTAAATGTTCTTCTATACCAGATACCGTCGTTGTAAATTTCGGGATAAAGCCCGTTCGGCGCGTCGGCTTCGGTCAAAGCATTTTCAACTCCGGGAAGATTTTTAGTTTGCCATGCGGAATCGTCGAAACCGGCAAGCTGTCTTCCGGCAGCTTCATTCTCTATTGCGGCAACGCCGGCGGAGTCTCTTTTCCAAAGCGAGAGATTGTGATTGGCCGCAAATCTTTGCTTCTTCCATTCGCCCGCCAAATTAATTGCCTTTCGTGAAAACTGTTTTTCAAAAGTTGGTAGTGGCATTCCATTTTGATATGGAATATTTAAACTGCCCGGTATGGGATTGGGCAAACTGAGAGTTGACTCTAATGAAGCGGTTTGGGCAATACTTTTTGCAAACCCGAATAATAGAACTAAAACTGTTACTGCAGAAAGTTTTTTTATCTTCACAATCATGGTAATCTCAAAATCTTGGTTGTAGCAGAGATAATAAGCAAAAGTGGTACCATAACAGCGGGTCGAAAAGCGTGTTGTTTTGCATAATTTAATTTGTCCGGATTGCGTTTACAAGATCAACATTATAATTCTAATAACCGGCAGTTATCATATTGATATCTTGCGGCCAAAGAAATACCGGTTCTTGAACAAATTTCCAAGGTGAAATATTTACTTAAGACCGAGTTCCTTGCACATTCTTGAATAATTCGGCGGGGCGAGTCCCAGCTTTTTTGCCGCTTCGGCGTCGCTGCCGCATTGGTTGCGCACGAACTTAAAATATTTTTCGCGAAAATATCTTTCCATTGTTTTAAGAGAAACAATGCCATCGGAATTATTGAAATTAATTCCTTCGCTAAACTCGGCATTATAGTTATTCACTATTTTTTTGCCAAGGGCAGTTTCAACTATGCCGGAGTTAATAATCTTCTCATCGAAAAACAGAAGCCGCTGAACTACATTTTTCAGTTCGCGGATATTTCCCGGCCAATTATAATTCATCAGCTTTCTCATCGCGTCTTCGGTTAGAACCGGAATTTCTTTCCCCATATCAATCGCGTATTCGCTCATAAAATAAT
>JAKAHQ010000300.1 GCA_021814855.1 Bacteroidota bacterium
TATATCCCGGCCAACGACTGTAATCCGGATTAAGTAAGCGATAATCTCCAAATCCTGTTTGATCCAAGAAAACAAAGCTGCGGTTAAGTTCGTAGTAATCCCAAATCTCGTATGGTTTAGAATCGGAATCCATCGGATGTCTTTCTACGTTGCTCGGCGGACCGAGTGTGATGTAAATCATTCCCATATCGGAACGCCACCCTTCGCCGAAACCTTTGAAATGTTTATTGGCGTATTCAACTCTCCGGTAATATTCGTTCATTATCGGGTTGGATTCAGCTCTGGGATCGGGCTTTTTGCTGTTCCAATAACTCAAAAATCTGTCCAGTTTTTCATTATAATTTTTAGGAGCTTTTATGGAATCGATTTGAGCGCCGGTGGCAATATAAAGCATCTGGTCGATTGCCTTATCAAGATTAGTAATTGTAGGAGGTAAACCGAAAATCCTGCTGGAAAATTTTTTCTCAGTTGAAGATACTTCCTTCCAATCCTGGTTTTTCAAAACGACTTTGAGAGAATACTCTTCTAGAGAAAATTTTCTATGGTCGAATGTGTGTTTTATCAAGTTGACGCCGGCGTGAACCTTTTGAGGATCATCTTGTTTGAACGATGCACCGCTTTTCAAATCGTCAAGGGAGTATTGCATAAACACTTGACGGTTCTTGTCGCTGTAAATTTCATAGAAAAAAGAAACGCTGCTGTCGCGACTCGAAACCGAGGCCGAAACATCGGGTACTATTCTTTCGCCTGTAGAATCTTTGATGATATCGGAGATGAAGGTTATGTCGCTTACATCAAGAGTATCGTTGAATTTGCGCACAGTAACGTTCAACTCTTTTGTGTTGTTCCTCCTGGAGTCTACGTCCTCAACATTGCAGCGCAAGAAATATTTACCGGGGATTAAGTCGAAAGTTTTATAGCTAAGATTAAAATTGCTGTGGGTTAAGGTCTGATTGAAATTATCCGTCTTAACACGTTCTTTCCAAAGCCGCTCGAAAAGGATATTCTTTTTTGTGGTATCGAGGAAGGTGACGGTTACATTATATGAAGCGTTGTATGAATTATCCTTCTTTACAAATTGTATGCTTGAGTACGGCACCTGAACAAATAAGTCCAGACGTGTTCTATCCTTTACTGTACTTTTATGATTGGTTGCGTCGAACGAGAAGCTCAACAAATTTGCATTCGGATTTACTCCGGCAGAATATTCCGTTTGGGCAAAAACAATCGAACCGAAAACCAGCCAAACAATTACAAGCCGTTTCATATCATTTTCTCCGTTAATCTTTACTTCACTGCTTATGCAGATAATTTACCAAATAAATCATACTCATTGCAATCATAAATATCAACGTCATAAAAGCGTCCGATCTCAATCTTTCCGTCTACTTTAATCAGAACTTCGCCGTCAACTTCGGGCGCGTCGCGTTCGGATCTGGCTACATAAAAATCGCCTTCTATTCCGTCGACGATTACTTTCATCTTTTTCCCGACAAAGCTGTTATTCTTTTCCTGTGAGATCTCTTTCTGAATTTCCATCAGAATCGCTTTACGCTCTTCTTTAATTTCCTGTGAAATAGGATCGCCAAGCAAAAAGCTCGGCGTGTTTTCTTCAACCGAGTAATTGAAAACTCCGAACCTGTCGAATTTGATATCACGGACAAAATTGCAGAGCTCGTTAAATTCTTTTTCGGTTTCGTTTGGGTAACCAACTATGAAGGTCGTGCGCAAAGTTAAACTGGGAATTTTTTCCTTGAGCGTGTAAAGCAACTCTTTGGTCCTGCGCTGTGTAATTCCGCGCCGCATTGACTTTAATACGTTATCGGAAATATGCTGAAGAGGAATATCGATGTATTTACAAATTTTCGGATTGTTTGCGATCTCGTCTATTAAATCAATCGGAAAGTGTGACGGGTAAACATAGAGCAGCCGAATCCATTCTATGCCGTCTATGTTTGAAAGCTTATTCATTAACTCCGCAAGATTTCTTTTCCCGTACAAATCTATTCCGTAATCGGTTGTATCCTGCCCGATAAGAACTAATTCTTTGACTCCTTGATTTGCCAGCGAGGAGGCTTCGGCCAGAAGTTCCTCCATCGGTTTCGTTTTGTGAAGTCCGCGCATAATCGGTATAGCACAGAATGAGCATGGATTATCGCATCCCTCGGAAATTTTTAGATATGCAAAATGCTTAGGAGTCGTTAATGTGCGTTCGCCCAGCAGTTCATATTTTAAGTTGCCGCCGAACTCCCTAACAATTCCTTCGTAAGCTTCCGTGCCGAAGTAAGCGTCTACTTCCGGTATTTCTTTACGCAGGTCTTCCAGGTAACGTTCGGAAAGACAGCCCGACACAACTACCTTTTTAATCTTTCCCTTCTTCTTTAATTCTATTGCGGAAAGAATGGTGTTAATGGACTCTTCCTTCGCGGCGTCGATGAATCCGCATGTATTTATAACAACGGAATCGGCTTTGTTAGGATCGTCAATCAAATCGAACTTGTTAAGCTTCAACTGTTTCATCAAACGTTCGGAATCTACCGTGTTCTTTGAACAGCCGAGAGTTATGACGGAAATTTTTTGTTCGTTCATGCAAATAAATCTTTCAAAAAATATTAATCAATCTTTTCCACTGCCGTTCATTACACCGCACACGCACTTAATCTTACTCATATTTTTTAGAGCAAGATCAAGACTTGTTCATAACTAACAATAGGGCGGAGAAGAAGATATTCTTTACTTTGTTAGAAAATTAAGATACAAATATACTATTGGAGCGGTAAATAATAATGAATCGAAGCGGTCCAAAATTCCGCCGTGACCTGGAATGATTGAAGACGAATCTTTTACATGCGCATCGCGCTTAAGCAGACTTTCTACCAAATCGCCAACCTGCCCGAAAGTGCCTACAATCAAGCCGATAACAATTGCGTCGCGCCATTCCAAAAAATCCGCAAAGAGCGGTTTGCACGCAAGCATTGTAACAATTGAAAATATGAAACCGGCAAGAGCTCCTTCCCAGCTTTTATTCGGACTGACGCGCGGCATCAGCTTGTTGCTACCGAGGGCAGTTCCTAAGAAGTAAGCGGCTGAATCGCAAAGCCAGATTGAAACGAACAAAGATAAAATAAGATAACCGCCCTGGCCGTACGTAAATGCAGAGGCGTTGTAAAACTCGCGGAGGTTTACCAATGCAGAAACAAACATGCCGATATAAAATACGCCTATTAGCGATACACCGATATTGGCGATTGCCGATTCCTTATTGCGGAACAGTTCGAAAATCAATAGAAGCAAAACGATTATAAAGCTTAACACGCTGAAGTCAATCAGTTTTAAATATTCGTTGACTATTAAACAGAGCACGCACAGAAGACCAATAATTTTATTTGCATAGTAACGCCTGTTGCCCGCCATCTTGGAGAATTCATAATAAGAAACCGCGCCTATTGCCGCGGCAAAAATTAAAAAAGGAATTTTACCGTACAAACTGACAATAATTATTAAAGGTATGCCGATTATTGCAACTATCACCCGTTTAGCCAATTTGCCGAATGGTTTTGCCATTTATTCCTCGTCATCGGTTTTAGAATTATTTATGTCATTAATTATTTCAAGCGCTTCCTGCGCATCGGTTTTTT
>JAKAHQ010000301.1 GCA_021814855.1 Bacteroidota bacterium
TCTGGAACCTGAGCGGCTGGAGGAAATTAGGGAGCGTTTGGGCACCTTAACTTTGCTAAAGAAAAAGTACGGCGGTTCTCTCGATTCGGTAATAACGCATCGCCAAAGGATAGGAGAGGAATTTCAACTTGCGGAAAATTTTTCGGAAAGAATTTCCGAACTTGAAAAACAAATTAACCTTGCCAGGAAAGAATGCGGAAACGCCGCAAAGAAATTATCCACTGAAAGAAAATCCATTTCCAAAAAAGTTAAAAAGGAAATTGAGGAGTCGCTTAAATACCTCGGCATTTCTGATTCGGTGTTCGAAGTGCGAATCGAAAATGAAATTTATTCTGAAAGCGGGGACAATTTTATTTTAGTCGACGATAAAAAATATAAATTCAATTCACGCGGTTACGACGAAGTTGAGTTTTTTATTTCCACAAATTTGGGCGAGGACCCCAAGCCGCTTGTAAAGGTAGCTTCCGGCGGTGAAGTATCCCGCATTATGCTCGGGCTTAAATCTATTCTTGCTAAGTCCGATAAATTGCCGATCCTTATATTTGATGAAATAGATACCGGTGTGAGCGGAAGAATTGCTCAAAAGGTTGGGCATGCGTTGAAATCTCTCGCTAAAATACATCAGATCATTTCTATTACACATTTGCCCCAGATAGCGGGATTATCCGACCATCATTTTGCCGTTGAGAAAAAGAAATCTTTAGATCGGGTTGTCAGTTCAATCCGAATTTTGAATGAGAGAGAGAGGATTACAGAAGTTGCAAAACTTATGAGCGGTGAAAAGATTACCGAAGCCGCTTTAAACGGCGCCCGGGAGTTAATGGGACTTTCCAAAAGCAGTTTGAACTAATTAAAAAAATTATCGTTTATATTAATATTTTATTCATCTAAAGATTTTTCTTATTAAATTCAAAACGGTTAATTAATCTTATTGGAGGAAGGCATGACTAAAAAGATTTTCAGTTTCGCAATAATTATCGGTTTGTTGTGTTCATTCTCTATAAAAGCGCAAAGTCTGGACGAAACTTTGTCGCGGCTTTCCAGTACAGTTGGTAAAGCGTATGTTAACCCGGTAATTTCTGCTTTTGGTTCCAATCTTAATTCCGGCTGGGTTTCTCAATTTCCCGGAGCTACAAAGCTTGGATTTCATATTGATCTCAAGATTGTGGCGATGGGTTCGTTTTTCTCTAAAGATGTAAAAAATTTCACTTCCTCCGGTACGTTCAATTTTAATTCCGATGAAACAGACAAGCTGCTTCAGAATTCGAATTATACTCCGGCTACAATCGGTCAGCAAAACTATAATACATTGAAACAGACAATCATGAATACGCCGCTCGACGTATCATTTAACGGGCCGACAATTATTGGAAGCAAGAATGATTATTTAAAAGTTAATTTCCCCGGTAAGACTATTACCTCCGGACAAACACAATACACTGTTAATCCGTACACACTTTCCGTGACGGATGTAAAAGGATTTCTTGATGAAATTCCTGCTCTGCCTACCGCAACCGCGCAGCTGACTGTAGGAACAATTATGGGTACCAATGTAGCTGTCAGATATTTTCCTGAAGTAAATATTAAAGATATGGGCAAATTTACTTTTTGGGGAATCGGAATTGTTCACAACCCGGCGGTGTGGCTTGTAAATCCTTTGCCGGTTGATATATCAATCGCGTATTTTTATCAGAAGTTAAAAGTAGGTAGCATATTCGAAACTAATGCTTCGCAGGTGGGAGTGTACGCAAGTAAAACATTCGGTTCGACTGTTTCTATTACGCCTTATTTCGGATTGACAACCGAAACATCAAAGACGAACGTAAAATATAATTATCATTTTATCTCTACAATCGGTAATACACAGGTAGAATCGACGGCGCAGATTGCTTTCGAATCCGAAGGACAAAATACCGGCAGCGCTGTAGTCGGGTTTAATTTACATCTTGCTGCCGTAAATATTAACGCGGATTATAAAATGGCAAAGACAAATACACTTAGCGCCGGTATATCGTTTGGTTTTTAAATTTGCCGATTTCAATGTAAAGGGGCAGAAGATGCCCCTTTTATTTTATCTTTTGAAATTCTTCAACTGCGGCAAAGAATAAGCATGTAAAGAAAGAACGTTGTGAAAGACACCGCTATATATATTCACATTCCTTTCTGCGATCACAAATGCATCTACTGCGATTTCTATTCGATCATTTCTTACGAAAATGTTTCTACTTACCTCGCAGCTCTAAAAAAGGAAATCGATTTTTATTCCGAGAAATATTCTTTCGAGAGGAAAATCATTTCGATTTATTTCGGCGGGGGAACTCCTTCTTTTATGGAGCCGGCTTACATCGAAGAAATTATTCAACATGTTAAGACAAGATTTGATATTGATGATAACGCGGAAATAACAATGGAGACGAATCCAGGTACAGTGAATGCCGATAAATTAAAATTATTTAGGAAAACTGGAATAAACCGGATCAGCATCGGCATACAATCTTTCGACAAGGATGAATTAAAATTTCTTACGCGGATTCACGATGCCGGAATAGCTAGGAAAACAGTTTACCTTGCAGAGGAAAAAGGTTTTGAAAATATCAGTGTTGATTTAATATTCAACCTGCCCGGCCAGACAAAAGAAAAATGGCAGCGCAATCTTGAGACGGCGGTTAATCTTCCAATCAATCATATCTCCGCCTACAGTCTAATTCTTGAGCACGGGACAATTCTGAACAAAATGGTACTTGACGGAAAAGTTAAAATGCAGGATGATGACTACGATGCCGACCTTTACGAATACACAATTGAATTTCTTGCTCAACATGGTTTTAATCAATACGAGGTTTCAAATTTTGCGAAGGATAAAACGGAATGCGTTCACAACAACACCTACTGGCGGTATAAGGATTATATCGGTTTCGGAACTTCAGCGCATTCGTTTGTAGACGGCAGACGCTGGTGGAATTACTCATCGTTAAATTTTTACAATGCGGCGGTTGAAAAGACCGGCAACGCGATTATCGGCGATGAAATTCTTACTCTTGACGAAATGATCAATGAGTATGTTATGCTCGCCTTCAGAAGCAAAGGTTTGGATTCGTACGATCTAAGACTGCGCTTCGGAAATTCATGGCTCAAAAAAAATAAAATTCTTCTCGATCAACTTCATAAAGAAAAATTTCTCTTCACTAAAAATAATCTCATCACTTTCACACCCAAAGGTTACGCAGTTTGCGACGAAATACTTGCCCGGTTTAGATAATATACGACCCTCCATCCCATAACAACAAATTATTGGTTTGAATCTTTCCGAATCTTTTCTAAATTAAAAACAGGAATAATTTGGCGGGTATATGAAATCTTTATTTCCTTCATTAATTGTGCTTTTCTTCATTCTCATTCCGGCAACCAATTTTTCGCAATGGCAAAGACTCCAAAATCTTTCGGTAGGGTGGTTTTACGCATCCGCAATCGATGCATGTGATTCGAACACCGTTGTAATTTCTGTGCGTAGTAATACTTATCCGTTTTCTATTTTGTTAACCAAGAACGGGGGAAAGACATGGAATAATTTAACCTGGCCGTTTTCCAGCAACACCAACGGAGCGGTTGATCTCTCAATAACAGATTCACT
>JAKAHQ010000302.1 GCA_021814855.1 Bacteroidota bacterium
TGCCGACCAGCCGATTTTCAGTTTTATTCCAGATAGGGTGGGCATACACTCTAACCCAGATAATTTTTCCGGATTTTGTTAGTGTGCGCACTTCCGTGATTACATGCTGATTAACTTGAAGCAAAGCCATATCGCGTTCGTCCTGGTCTTTGTCTTCCGGATGCAAGGCGGCACGCCATCCTCCTATTTCAATATATTCTTCATAGGTATATTCAGTAATCATTTCGAATGCACCGCTTACCCAATCAAGGTGCAGGTTTCCTTTTCCATCCAAACTGGATGAGAACATATAATCCGACGCAACCGAAGAAATCAACCTATATTTTTCTTCACTTTTCCGAAGTTCTTTTTCTGCGTTCTTTTTTAAATCGGTTTCTTTTACAATAATCCATGCCTTGATGCCGAAATAAGAAATAACTATTCCGCCCAAAAATATAAGGCCGAAAATTAGAATCAGTTTGTTTCGGAAACTGTAAAGAGCGGCAGTTATATCGTCTTCGGAATAGATAAGCGCAATCGACCAAAAACCATGATCGACCTTAACGGGAATGTAATAAGCAATTTTTCTTGAGCCGTTATTGTTTTCGCCGGGAGATTTATCGCTGAAATAAAAAGATCCTTCACCGCTTTGCAGCATGCTGTCTATCAAAGCAGAAAATCCCGGGGATTGATTTGATCTGCCCTTAAAAGATTTACCCAGTTGTTCGTCGCGCGAAGAATATAATTCCTTACCGTCGCTGTTTAACATTAAAGTTACAGAGTTGCCCGTCTTGGTAACATCCAGGATTTTTTTGCAAATCTGCCTGAAGTTCAGAAGAAAAGCTATTGTTCCGAAGAATTTATTGTTTTTATAAACCGGGTAATGAATGACGATGGCCTGGTAACCCTGCACGGATTCAAATACGTCGCTTACAACCGGCAGATGATCGCTCAGGATTTTAATCATGTGTTTCTGCTTGGATATATCTCGACCAACCGTATTAGGATAGTACGGCGTAGAAAAAATTATTATCCCGGATTTATTGACCCGGGTTATTCCGTTGATTTCGTCTTTAAGAACTTTACGCAGGTTATCCAATTCATACTTGCCGCTGTCGTTCATCAAAACGACATTAGGATCTTTGGAAAGATAGAACAGCACACTGTTCCATTTTTCGAGCAACTCCGAAAAATTTTTTGCCGCCTGTTTAGCATGAATTTTTTGATGACCGACAATTTCTTTTATTTCACGCGCCCGCTCAGATTCGTAAAAGAAGTAAAAGAGGTAAGAACAAGTGAGAAACAGCAAAAAAGTACTTACAAACCAGTATCGGCTTTTCATACCAGTCCTTTTAGTATGCGTAAATTTCTATAAAAAATTTCCGAAGGAATACGTATAGTAAAATTAATTTATATGAATCTATCTCTTTCCAATATCTAACAATTAAAATACACATTTAGTTTAAATATCGATATTCGGAATATATTTTTTTAATTCTTATCGAGGGATCAACATTTCCGGTTTTTCTTAACTATGCTAACACTTATGCCATGCTTTAGAAAGATATCTAAACAATTATCGAACGAACGTCAAGAAATTCAATGTTGGGGAGATGAAGAAATTAAAACGTAACGCGGCTTATTCAGTTTTCTATAATGCCGCCGAGAAGATTTAACAATTCCCTTTTTGTAAAGGGCTTGGCAATGTAATGCGAGCATCCATTTGCAAGGAATTCATACTTATCTTTATCCATTGCAAACGCAGTCATTGCAATAATTGGGATGTTCGAGTATCCGGGTATTTTTCTTATGTGTGTAACCGCTTCCATCCCGTTCATATTTTGTTTGAGATTAATATCCATGAGTATCAGATCAAATTTTTTGGCCTTAGCGTTTGAAATGGCGTCTTCGGCATTGGATACATGCACCAGCTTAAATTTCTTCTCGAGCATTTTTGTAATTGCAATCGCGTTTAACTCTTCATCCTCGACGAGCAAAATATTTTTGTTGCCCCTAAATTCTTCAACGTGCTTGGTATTGTCTTCCAACTTTGCATGTTCTTTGAAAATCTCGCTTACATCCGGAGATTTAATATAAGGTAATGTAACTGTGAAGGTTGTTCCTGCGCCCAGTTCGCTCTCCGTAAAAATTTCGCCGTTCAGCATTCCAACAAATTCTTTTACTATGGTTAGTCCTAAACCGGTGCCCTCAAAATTTCTCCCGAGTCCCTCGCTTGCCTGCCTAAATTCTTCAAAGATGACCGAGATTTTATCTTTGGGTATGCCGATGCCCGTATCCGATACTCTGATAATTACATCTCTCTGCAGACTAACGCTTACTGTAATTCCTCCTTTACGAGTAAACTTGACTGCATTGTTGATAAGGTTATCTATGATTTTTCTAACGAGTTTGGGATCCGTGTATATTAAAAAATCGTCGCATAAATCTTCTCTGATATATAAACCTTTTTTTGAAGCAAGAGGGACGAACAAATTTATCTCTTCCCTTATAAGATTAGTCAAAAGAGTATTTTGTTTGAAGACTTCTATTTTTCTCGCTTCGATTTCTGAATAGCTAAGAATTTCGTTAAGTGTGCCGAGCAATCTTTGCCCGCTCTGGTTAATCATGTTAGCAAATTCTTGATGCTTGCTGTCAAGTTCTTCCACAAGTAATTCCGAAAAACCAAGCAGGCCAACAAGAGGTGTTCTTAATTCATGGCTCATGTTGGCAAGGAAATTTGATTTGATTCGATTCATTTCCACGGCTCTTTCTTTTGCCGCAATTAATTCCTCCATCATTTTTTTCTTTTCGGTAATATCATGCAATATACCGTCCATCCGTACCAACAGGTTGCCTTTGTATGTTGGCGTTGAGCGATCTTCTATATACAAGATAGAACCGTCTTTGCATCTCCACCAGTGTTCCCATAGAGGCGTTTGATCAACTTTCCGCTTTCTAAATTCTGTAGTTATTGGATCTTCCGTGTTATGATCTTCATCGACGATTATTTTATTCAGGAAAGCCCAGCGCCCACCCATCTGCGAAATATCTTCAATTGTATAACCGAATTTCTTTTCGAATGCAGGACTTAAATATTCAAACTCACCGGTCTCTCCGTTAATGCTATAGATTACATCTTCGATCGAATTTGTAATCAGAGTGAGAGTTTCCTGTGATTTTCGGATGGCCTCTTGAGCTTCTATTTGCTGCGTAATGTCGATTGTTATGCCCAGCATCCCGTTAAGTCGTCCGTTTTCATCACGCAGAGGAATTTTGGTTACAAGCAGCCAAAGACTTTTACCTTCCGGATTAATGCCTTGCTCTTCTTTATTTAAAATAATTTCGCCGTCTTCTATAATTTTTCGATCGTCGGCATAATACATCTCGGCATATTCACGGGGATAAACTTCGAAATCGGTTTTGTCTTTAATATCTGTCTGCCAGTTTGCACCCAAACTTTTTAAGTGAGCCGCAACGGAATCGGAATGAGCTTTGTTAAAAAGTATTTTGCTTAACGTTTGTCAATGATCCGGTTGTTTCAATGTCGGATATTGATTGTTATGTGATGTTTAAAGATTTTAATGGATTTTTTCCCATAGACTTATGTCCAACCTTTATTATCTTTTTCGCTACAGTTACATTTTCCTTCTT
>JAKAHQ010000303.1 GCA_021814855.1 Bacteroidota bacterium
ATATTAACGTCCTTCATTATCTTCCTCCGCGTTTATGTTCGGCTCGGAGTCTTGCGGCATCTTCCTTAACTTTTGCAAGTTGATTTAACAGCGGATAGATTCCATGCCATTGCACAAAATCCGGTCCCTGCATATAAGCGCCGAACTTTGCCGTTCTGCCGTAATAATGCCACAGGTCGAACGCATCAAAACTGATAACATTAGCAAACGGTTTATCTGTTATTATTCCATCCTTAACAAGGCCTTGAATTATTTGAGAGGCCTCCTGCACTTTTGCATTTACAAATGATGTAACGCTGTCTGCCATTTCATATTGCTCGTTAATGAATTTCTCCGAATGACAATTTGCGCAAATTGCTTTCATTGCCTCACGCCCTTCAAACGCATTAGGGCGATTCTTGGTAGTAGCTGCAAATAAGAACTTAGACAATCTCTGGCCTACATCGTGCGTTGTTCCTTGATTTCCGAAACCGCTCATATGACAGGTTGCGCAGGTAGGCGCCGGCATATCTTTAGTTGTTAATCTTCCCGGTTTTTGACTCCAATTCCATTTATCACCATCCGTTTGGTACATAACGCCATGAGCGGATTCATGATAAATTTCCGTTTGCGGATGATCGGGGCCAAGATGACATTGCCCGCACACTTCCGGTTTTCTTACCTGCTCAATCGAAAACTCATGCCGTAAATGACATTTGTTGCAATTGCCAATACTCCCGTCGGCATTCGGTTTACCTATTGAATGACAAGTCTGACAGGCTGCCTTCGTAACGGAAGGGCCCTCAATATCAAACAGTGAATTTCTTGTAGCCGTTATTATACCGTTCGCATCACGATTAACTTCCGGAATTTCTTCAATTAATTTTTTCTGTTCGGAATTAAAATCCGACAGTCCGCTTAAAGCGACCCATGCAGGCGCGCCGTGCCGACTATGTTCGAATTGTTTAGTCTCGGCAGGATGACATTTGGCGCATTGCCGCGGTGTTGGAGCCGATGTTATAAAAAAACCTTCATGATCTTTACCCATCGAATCGGATCTTTCAACAACATGACAGTCCGTGCATCTTACACCCGCCTTTGCCATAGTACTCGTTGAAAATTGTTCAACTATATCCGGTGTAACTCTCTTATGGCACGCAGCGCATTTATCTGCACCGCTAAATGATACCTGTTGAGCACTAGGTTTTTCTCCTCCGGTAGGAAGCTTAGTAAATAGATAAATAAATAGTAGAATGACTATAGTAACAATGCTTCCTAAAATAAGTGTTCTTGGTATTTTTTGAACCATGACGGGCCTCTGGATTTGTTGATTATAAAATTAGCAATACCTGATGATTTTAATATTACAAAAACAAATGGTTCTTATGAATGGCTGTTCTACTAAACAAATTATCACTTTATTAATTATTTCAAAAGCAAAATCTGCCGTAAATTTCCGCTCTATAATTAAAACGATCCGGTTGAAAAAGAAAATAATCTTAAGGTATCCGTCGGCCAAGAATTAAGCATACGCATTCTCTTCTGCCGTTTATCGTTAAATATAAATTGCGGCCGATTATTAAATTAAATGCCGATAAGAAAAGAAGGAAACGAAAGGCGCGCGACATTTTACTAGTTGGTGAAGAATTTCATCAGAAAAATTTTTATAGAATAGACAAAATATTTTTTAATCACGCGCCCGCATCCTGCATCAAAATAATATTCTGTTAAGTCGTCGGTTATGCCGGGAGCTGCCATTTCGGCGCTTCAGATACGAGCCATGCGTAACTTGAAGGCACCTCACGCTGCCAGGCATTTTTAAAGTCAAAATATGTAATAGCGCGCGATTTTGCATACCGCTCCCAGACAAAAGAGAAACCGAATTTTTTCTCAGTCTGGTGTAAGAGTGCAGCTATGCATACTTCCCAGTTTACTCCGTCTCCAGCAGTAATATTACGCTGGTTAGAACGGAAAGAATTAATTACAGTCGACTCCTGGAATTGCACATCTCCCGGAAGAATTTTGTTTGTAAAATACGCGTCCCATCCTTCAAGATAAGCAATCATTTCATCGGTTCGTTTATCGAAATAATGTCGCATGTCGCGTCCAGCTAATAGTTCTTTTACCAACCAGCCGATATATTTCCACGTTACTTCGTGACGCTGAGTAACGGTAAGTTCGAGGAAATGGACGGCGTGCGAATATTCTTCTATTACATGTTTCTCTATTAGCGCCCAATTACCGTGATCTTTAATATGGATAAGCGGCTTCTCATTAAACTCCTTATTAACACCTTCAGCGACTATGCTTTTAGGTTCACACAAGGATTCCGGGAAGAGGCCGTCCGGATAGACGAGACGCGCCATAATTTTTTTCCAACCCCAGTTTGAAACATTCCGCTGTAAAAACAAATAAGGACGTAAAGCTGCGGCGGCAACATAGAAACCCCACTGCTGCTGTTTAATTGGGCAACTCCAACTTCCTGGTCTTGGAATATTATAACGTATGATGAATGGATAAAGAATTGCATTTTGTCCATCTACAACGCGAACCGCATGATTCTCGGACCAAATTTCCAGGGTAACCGAACCCGAGTGAGGTATTTGCCCACAACCTTTTGCATCCAGCATATACCATTTGTTATTCACCAATACCCAGCCGAACGCGTAAGGCCAGTTCACATTATCATCGATAAGAACCGTTATTGAAGATCCTTCGCCTCTTGAAATCGGTTCATCGGAAACTTGGGCCTGAAGAATCGGGGTTTCATGAGTTGGGGGAATTGAAAACGGTACTGGAGATTCTTTATACAAGTCTTCAATTTCCGCGGATGTTGTCGGCTCATTTTCGGGAACATTTGGTGCAATACTTTCTTCTTCATTCGTTTTTTCTGTCATGGTTTTCTCCTTTTTGTTTAGTTAAAAACATGAATCAAAGAACGGCGTCCTACAATTAAATGTAGAAATATAGTTACGCGTTATAGAGACCAAATCTTTGATTGAGAAATGGCGCGTACTAGAAAACTTTATATAGAAATATCTGCGAAATAAAATTCGAGATGTGATGGAAGAAAGGAAAATATTATTACCGGATTTAAGTCTCATAACCGGAAAATAATTTGTTCCATACACAACTTAAATTCAGAAAATAAAAAAATCAACTATTTAAAATGCAGATTAACTTTCTGTAGCACACTTGAAAGCGATTTGATGATGATGAATTGCATTCAACTTGGGAACACAAGATATTTTTTTGATAAACCGGGGAATCATTTTCTGCATTTTACGAAGTATGTCATCTCATCGTGTAAAACAAATCCGGATGTTTGAGATGAGACTATTTCATCAAAATCATTTTCATCGTTTTATGAAATTGTTTCGCATTGAATTGGTAAAAATAAATTCCGTTGGAAAGCGATTGAAAACCTGGAACGCTGCGGCTGTCCAGCGTAACACTGTAATTGCCGGCATCCTGGTATTTATCAACAAGACTTGAAATTTGTCGTCCCAGCAAATCGTAAATTTTTATTGTTACAAAGGAACCTTTTGGAATACGATAGTTAATAACCGTAGCAGGATTAAAAGGATTCGGATAATTCTGGGAAACACTAAAATCGTTAGGGATGATATTATTAT
>JAKAHQ010000304.1 GCA_021814855.1 Bacteroidota bacterium
GAGTGCGGTTTCAGTCATGGAAAAAACAGCGAATACAAAAAATGCAAGCAGTAAGTACTTCAGCATTCGCAGCGGAAAATCTACAAACTTATGCAGCTTTATTCTTCTCTTGAACAGTTTCTTCCATATTATTTCTCCGAAATCACCCACGAGTTCCGAGAGAAAGCCAACCGGGCACATCCAGCTGCAAAATGATTTTCCAAATACAAAAGACATTCCAACAATTGCTATGAAAATAAAAAAGCCGGCAGGATGAACATCATGAATTTGCCCGGTGCGGAAAAAATAAATCACACTCATCATTGCACTTATCGGCAGAAATCCCTCTGCACCGGGCGGGCGCTGATGAAACACGGTTGTACCGTAAGATTCCAAATAATTAATGAATTGGTAAAATTCAATTCCTATCCAAATACACAACAAAACAAAAAGAGATTGAACAATAAATCTAAGTTTCTGGATCGGCTTATCGGTGTTCTTTTTATATTTAAGTCCCATTTCACAATCTTTCAATAACTATTAAATCAATCGCGATTTGCGAAATCATTTTATAATCGCTATTTTAATATCGGAAAAATAAATCCGATTATCAAGGATAAACATTTTGCTTAGAAAAATTATTCGAATAGACGAAGATAAATGTGACGGCTGTGGGAATTGTATTCCCGAATGCCATGAAGGTGCTTTACAAATTATAGACGGTAAAGCAAGATTAATCAGCGATCTCTTTTGCGACGGCTTGGGTGCATGCTTAGGTTATTGTCCTACCGGCGCGCTCACCATAGAAGAGAGGGAAGCCGGTAAATATGACGAGACCCAGGTGATGGAATACATCATCAAAGGCGGTGCGAATGTTATTAAGGCTCACTTAAAACATCTGCGTGAACACGAAGAGTTTGAATACCAAAGAGAAGCATTAGAATTTTTACGCGACCACGGAATTGAAAATCCGCTTAACCAAAACGAAGCCGAACTAGTAAACGCTAAATGCGGGTGCTCGGGGTCAAGAGAGTTAACACTAGAGGAAAACAATTTCTCTAGTGAAGAGAATGACAAAAGAATCTCTCATCTTAGGCAATGGCCCATTCAATTACATCTTGTTTCTCCAATTGCGCAGTATTATAGAAATTCGGATTTGCTTCTTGCTGCCGATTGCTGCGGCTTCGCGCACACGGATTTTCATAAAGACTTTCTGCATGGAAAGTCGCTTGCAATTGCTTGTCCTAAACTTGATACCAACAAACAATCGTATTTGGACAAGTTAGTAACAATGATTACAGAATCGAAATTGAAATCTATTACAGTTCTAATTATGCAGGTTCCGTGTTGCGGAGGATTAGTACAGTTGATTCAACAAGCAATTCAAATCTCCGGCGTTGAAATCCCGGTTTTTGTAACAATCATAAACCACACCGGCGAAATTCTCAGCAGCTCAACTATTAATTAAATTTTTCCTACCAAATACAAAAAAATTGGAAAATAGTACATGCTTGATTTTTAACTTGACACAACGTCTGATTTGAATTATATTATAATCGGATTAAATATTCTTTTTATGAAACGGGAATATTTTTTTGAGATAAAATCGGACAAATGATTCTAATTATTGGAAAGTATAAATGAAAACAGAGATTAAAACCATTACGATATCGGCGATATTGTTTCTAAGTATATTTCTTTCGGGCTGCGGGCAAAATACATCAAACGAAATTATTGGTGAAGAACATGCGCAATTAACCGACGCGCCTTACGTTCCCCCGCCGATTACCCGAAATCACGCAACAAAAGTAATTGTTGATCTTGAAGTAAAAGAATTAGTAAAGCGGTTATCTGACAATGTTGAATATGTATTCTGGACATTCGGCGGAAACGTACCGGGAAAATTTATTCGAGTTAGAGAAGGCGATCTTGTTGAATTTCATCTTCATAATAATCCTTTAGACAAGCTGCCTCATAACATCGATTTACACGCCGTTACCGGTCCCGGCGGCGGAGCTACCTCTTCATTTACAGCGCCGGGTCATACATCAGTTTTTTCGTTCACAGCGGAGAAACCGGGATTATTTGTTTACCATTGCGCCACAGCTCCTGTTGGAATGCATATCGCGAACGGTATGTACGGACTAATATTAGTTCAACCTAAGGAAGGGCTTCCGCCTGTTGACCGCGAATATTATGTAATGCAGGGCGAGTTTTACACCGAAGGAAAGTACGGCGATGCCGGACTTCAGACATTTGACATGCAAAAGGCGATTGATGAAAAACCGGAATATGTTGTGTTTAATGGTTCTGTTGGTTCGCTTGTTGGAGACAATGCGTTAAGGGCAAATGTCGGAGACAAAATTAGATTGTACATAGGCAACGGCGGACCAAACCTGGTTTGTTCATTCCATGTAATCGGCGAAATCTTTGACAAGGTTTACCGAGAAGGAAGTGTCACTTCAATAGAGAAAGATGTTCAGACTACGCTAATTCCTTCCGGCGGGGCTTCAATAGTAGAATTTAGTGCAGATGTACCGGGCAGTTTTACGATGGTCGATCATTCAATATTCCGCGCGTTCAATCAAGGCGCTTTGGGAATAATTAATGTAACCGGACCGGAGAACAAATCAATTTATTCAGGCAAACAGGCAGATGAAATTTATACCGGGGAAAATATTTCTTCCGAAACAGTTAATCCATTTACGGGAGAAATGATTAAGAACAACGGCACGGAACAGTATGCTTCGAAATTCTCTTCAGGCAATACCAAGATTGATGAAAGCCTTATCAATGCGGCAAATGAAAACGGGCCGCAGTAGGGTTCGTTGGGGATCATGTTCAGTGTCGGTCAAAGCATTTATAGTACAACTTGTTTTGCATGCCATCAAGCAGATGGAAACGGAATTCCAAATGTGTTTCCTCCATTGCTTAATTCCGACTGGCTAAAAAGTCATTCCAAAGCAGACGCAATTGGAAATGTGGTTCACGGCAAAACCGGAGAATTAAAAGTGAACGGGAAAACATTTAACGGGATTATGCCGCCGCAAACCCTGGACGACGGACAAGTTGCCGCAGTTCTTACCTATGTTTATAAAAAATTCAACGGAAGAGATGTGAAGATTACACAAGATGAGGTGAAAAAGATTAGGGCAGGAAAAAAATAAGAATTTATATGATAGTAGATAGAAGAAAGAAGTTGGTAAAATGAGTTTAACAAAAATCCAATATGGCTTGTGTTTATTAGTCTTGATAAGCACACTGACAGTTGCGGGTAATAAAGAATTGCAAACTCCGAAAGGAATGGCTTTTATACCGGGCGGAATTTATAAACCGCTTTACGGTTCAAAAAATAATCCAAGTGAAATAAAAGTCGCGCCGTTCTACATAGACAAATATCCCGTGACAAACGAGGAATACATGGAATTTGTTAAAGCAAATCCACAGTGGCGTAAATCGAAAGCGAAAAGGCTTTTTGCCGATTCTAATTATTTAAAGAATTGGAAAGGGGATTTGGAATTGGGCAATAGAGTTTTGCCGAATTCCCCGGTCACTGATATTTCATGGTTTGCCGCAAAAGCATATTGCGAATATTACGGCAAGCGCCTTCCGACAGTTGCAG
>JAKAHQ010000305.1:0-2694 GCA_021814855.1 Bacteroidota bacterium
GAATATTATATTTTTCAGAGAGATCTCGAACCGGGCGCCAAAACATTTCCGAATACTGGAAGAATGCGATCAATACACCTACCGTCAACCTTGATTGAATTACCTCTCCCCCGCCGTACCAAATTATTAGTCCAACTGTAACCGCGCTTAATAAATCCACAACAGGGTAAAATACCGCATAATAAAAAATTGATTTCACATTAGCGGTTCTATAATCATGGTTTATACCGGAGAAATTTTTCAGTTCATTCTTTTCACGGGAAAATATTTGAACGACATTCATCCCGGTTACATGTTCTTCCATGTAAGAGTTTAATCGGGCAAGATGAAAGCGAACGTCACGGTAAGCTTCTCTTACTTTTTTTCTAAATAAAAAAGTAGCGTAGATTAAAACCGGCATTACCGAGAGGACAACAAGTGATAAATCCCATGCCATGTAAAACATGAAAATGAAAATCCATACGATGACAAATACATCGCTGAAGACTTGCACAATGCCGGAAGAAAACATATCGCTAAGCGAATCAACGTCATTAGTTACGCGGGTTACCGGTCTGCCAACGGGAGTCTTATCAAAATATTTTAATGCCAGCTTTTGTATATGAGAAAATAATTGAACGCGCAAATCATAAACAATCTTCTGCCCCATCAACTCGGTGTAATACGTAAGAAAGTATTGAACCACTGCCTGGAAAACTAACGAACCAAGAAGCGCAAGGCTAATGTAGAGTAGACCGTTGAAATCTTTGTTTGTGATGTACTTATCTATAGCAATCTTTGTGAGAAGCGGACGAAGCGGGCCAAGCGCGGCAACAACCACGTTAAGAGAAATTGCAAGAAAAACATATTTCTTATATGGCTTAACATAAATCAACAAACGCCGCATTAATTTCGCGTCGTATGCTTTGCCTAATATTTCATCATCTTTCTGTTCGTCGGCCATAATCTTTAATTCATTTCCGAAAGTTCTGCTTCCAATAATTGCTTGAAGTGGAGCTCGGCATAAATACCGCCTTTAGCCACCAATTCTTCATGTGTTCCTTCTTCGGCAATCTTGCCTTCATTTATAACAAAAATTTTATCCGAATCTTTAACCGTTGATATTCTATGACTTATGATTATGCTGGTTCTATTCTTCATGAAATTTCTGAGTTGTATTAAAATTTCTTCTTCCGTATGAGTATCAACTGCTGAGAAAGAATCATCAAGAATTAATATTTTGGGATCGATAGCCAAAGCGCGAGCAAGTGATGAGCGCTGCTTTTGTCCGCCGGATAATGTTAATCCGCGTTCTCCTAAAATTGTTTCATATCCTTTTGGAAAATCTACAACATCTTTTGAAAGCTGTGCTATTTCGGAGACTTGCTGAACAAGTTCTTGATCACCGTCATCAATGCCATAAATTATATTGTTGGCAAGAGTATCCGAGAATAAGAAATTCTCTTGTGGAACAATTCCAATATTTTTTCTTAGCACACCCAACGGAATCTTTTTAACATCAACTCCGTCAATTAAAACTTCTCCGCCAACCGTATCATATAATCTTGGTATTAAATTAATGAGAGATGACTTTCCAACTCCGGTATGACCAACAAAAGCAACCGTCTGCCCTTTGTTAATCTTGAAGCTAACATCATCAAGAACTATTGGAAGATTTTCAGCATAGCGGAACGTGACGTTCTTAAACTCAATACTTCCATTTATGTTATCTATGGAATTATCCGTAATCGCACTATCGGCTATTTCATATGGTTCGTTAAAAATTTTAAGAAGCCGTTTCATGCTTGCTTCGGCTTGCTGAATCATATTTGCGACCCACCCGAATGAGATCATCGGCCAGATTAACATTCCAAGATAAGCGATGTATGCGGCAAGGGTACCAAGTGTAAGTTCGCCGTTAATTATCATTCTTCCGCCAAGCCAAATAATAATTATTGTTGATGTACCCGCGATCAAAAAAAGCAACGGATGAAAGAAAGCCTGCAGGCGAACTAGATCCATTTTTCTAAGAAGATAGTTGTTGCTTAGGTTTTTAAACTGATCAACCTCATATTTTTCCCGGTTATAAGATTTTATAACTCTAATTCCAGCCATGTTCTCTTGCGCACGGGTAGTCAGCTCGGAAAACTTTTCCTGAATTTTTGTGTATCTCACATGAACTTTCTTCATTACGAGGTAAACCAGGAATGATAAAATCGGCATTGGAAGCAATGCAAACAAAGTAAGTTTAACACTCAACGAGAACATAATTATGAGAACCATGATAAACAACGAACCGTTATCAACAGAGTACATTATAGAAGGACCAACATACGAACGCACCGAGTTAATATCGTTCGTTGCGTGAGACATAATATTGCCGATAGAATTGTTCTGGAAAAATCTTAACGGAAGTTTTTGAATGTGTTCCCAAAAATCTTTTCTCAAATCATATTCTATGTGGCGCGATACAACAATGATCGTCTGTCTAACCATAAATCCGAAGAAGCCGGCAACCGCAGTGGTAGCAACTATGTAAACAGCATTCTTAATAATAACTGCGGCATTTACTGCTACCCTCAAATCGTCTATGCTGTTTTTTACCAACAGGGGGACGTAAACTGTCCCAACATTTGCCAAAAGTATAAACAGCACTCCCAGCGAAAGTTTGCCTTTATAACGTAAGAAATATTTTTTAAGGGTGGCTAAACTGCG
>JAKAHQ010000305.1:2704-3599 GCA_021814855.1 Bacteroidota bacterium
TATCTTAAAATCCTTTCTTTCTTAAAACACAGGTCGTTAAGAAAAAATTCCTTTTATGAATGCAGAGTGCAGAATGCTGAATGTAGAATTAAATTCTGAATTCTACATTCTGAGTTCGTTTTATCCTATCACTTCAAAACCGGTGTACTTTTGCAATACTTTTGGTACAATAACTTTTCCTTCCGGCGTTTGATAATTCTCTAACAAAGAAACCATCAAACGGCTGGTAGCAAGTCCGCTGCCGTTAAGAGTGTGAATGAATTCCGGTTTCTTCGCGTCCTCTCTTCTGAACCTAATGTTTGCTCTGCGAGCCTGGAACGCTTCAAAGTTGCTGCAAGAGGAAGCTTCGAGCCATTTGTTTTCCGCAGGCGACCATGTTTCGATATCGTAACATTTGGCTGCGGAGAAACTTAAATCGCCGGTACATAACATTAAAATTCTATAAGGAATTTTCAGAGCCTGCAAAATGTCTTCGGCATCTTTAACCATTAACTCAAGTTCATCGTAAGAATTTTCCGGCTTGGAAAATTTTACCATTTCAACTTTGTTGAATTGATGCACGCGCAGAAATCCTTTAGATTCTTTTCCGTATGAACCGGCTTCTCGTCTGAAACACGGTGTGTAGCCGACATATTTAATTGTTAAATCTTTCTCAGCAAGAATTTCATCGCGATGAATATTCGTTATTGGCACTTCCGCGGTTGGAATCGGAAATAAATCATCCTTCTCAACAAAATACATATCTTCTTCCATTTTCGGAATTTGTCCAGTGCCCTTCATCGATTCTCTATTAACAAGGATCGGCGGCATCATTTCGGAATAACCGTGATTATGAAGATGATAATCGAGCATAAAATTTATTAGCGCGCGTTCAAGCGTTGCGCCTTTGCCGGTA
>JAKAHQ010000306.1 GCA_021814855.1 Bacteroidota bacterium
ATTTCAATTATTGCCGATGCATACATTAAGGGCATAGTGAATTTGACCGACAAACAATATTTCTACATGCAACAAAACGCGACGCAATTACCTAAAAATTATAAGGATTATGTGAACGGTAAAGGTAGACGCGCGTTGAAATCGTATTTAAAATATGGTTATATCCCGTTAGAGGATAGCGTGAAAGAATCGTTTCATAAAGGAGAACAGGTTTCGCGAACGCTGGAGTATGCATACGATGATTTTGCTTTAAGCCAGGTGGCTAAAAAGATGGGTAAAAAAAACGACTATAAATATTTTCTCGCCCGCTCTGAAAGCTACAAAAATGTTTACGACACAACCGTTGAATGCGTTCGCGGGAGATTTGCAGATGAAACGTTCACAAATAATTTTATAAAAACAGAACGCATGCCCTACATAACCGAAGGTACTCCGTGGCAGTACACGTGGTATGTTCCACAAGATATTGACGGCTTAATAAACTTGATGGGCGGAAAAGAAAAATTTAGTCATAACCTCGATGAGTTTTTTGCTGCCGGTCAATACTGGCATGGCAATGAACCCGATCAGCAGGTTCCGTTCCTATATACATATTCCGGTGAACCGTGGAAAACAAATGTTATTGTTTCAAAAATTTTGAAAGAGGAATATAGTAGTAAACCCGGTGGTTTAAGCGGTAACGATGATGCCGGACAAATATCTGCCTGGTATGTTTTTGCCTCGATGGGATTTTACCCCGTCTGTCCTGCAAAAGATGAATATGCCGTTGCTGTACCGGCGTTCGAAAAAATTAAAATCAATTTTGAAAACGGTCATGCTCTTGTAATTACCGCTAAAGGAATTAATTCTGGCAAAAAGAAAGTAAGAGAAATCAAATTGAACGGTACGCCTTTGAAGAATTATAAGATTAAATACGAGCAAATTATTAACGGCGGAACATTGGACTTTGTGATGGAGCGAATGGATAGATGAAGGTTCCGACTTTAAGTACTTTGAGAAATGCATATGGAAAATTTGGCGTTGCTGCGTTCAATGTATTCAATGCCGAACAAGTCCATGGCGTTTTCATGGGAACTGAATCAGCCCGATTGCCTGTGATAATTCAAATTACTCCGGCGGCACGAAATTATGTTAGACCGGAATTCTTAGAAGCTATGATAAACGCTGCCGGAGAAATTTATAACGCTGTAAATTATTCGGTGCATTTAGATCACGGTAATGTTGAACACTGCCTCTCTGCAATTGATTCAGGTTTTTACAACTCGGTTATGATAGATGCTTCATATGAAGAGTTTGAAAAAAATATTTCTATAACAGCCGATATTGCACGAAGAGCGCATGATAAGGGAATTGCTGTTGAGGCAGAACTTGGGGTGTTATGCGGGGTGGAGGAGGAAAAGAGTATTTCATTTGAATTAGGAAGTTATACTAATCCTGCACATGTTGCCGAATTTGTTAGTCGAAGCGGTTGCGATTCTCTCGCAGTTGCTGTCGGAACAAGTCACGGCGCCTATAAGATGAGTGAGGGTACCGGACTTAATTTAGATATATTAAAAGAGATTCAAAAACAATTACCTGGCTTCCCGTTAGTTTTACACGGTGCATCAAATGTACCAAAATCCGAAGTAGAAAGGATTAATCGAGCAGGCGGTAAAATAAAATCATCCGCGCATGGGGTAAACGAAATTGAACTGTTACGCGCAATAAGATTAGGAGTAACCAAAATTAATATTGCAACAGATTTACGACTTATCTGGACGCGCGTTCACCGTGAATATTTTAATAACACTCCGGAATTATTCGACCCGGTTTTACCTGGTAAAGAATATATAGAGGAATTGAAAAAATTTGTGGAACATAAATGCCAATCACTTATGATAGGTGATTTGTGAAAAACAAAAAAGTAAAATACTTCATATTCACAGCAATTATTTTGCTCGGCTTTTTTAATTGCTCTTTAAATGCTCAAATATTTCAGAAAGAAAAAGACGGCGTAGTTTTAACCGCTTTACCTAACATAAATGGTTTGAAAAAACTAAAACTAAAAATCTGGAACGATAAAATTATTCAAGTAATTGCAAGTCCTTCAAATGAATTTTCCGGAAGAACAAGCTTGATACTCGCCGATAATAATTTTTCTCAACCTGTTTGGAATGTTAAAGAGGCTGACAACAAAATCATTGTTTCTACAGCGGAAGTTGCAGTTAGTGTAGACAAACTTACGTATAAAATTAGTTTCTATAACAAAAAAGGCGATTTAATTCTAGCTGAAAATGAAAGACAGATTTCACATGCAAAAGTTATGAATGAAGAATGCTTTCATATTAAACAGGTCTTTGATTACATGCCCGGCGAAACTCTTTATGGATTAGGAAGTTTTCAAGATGCCGATTTACCGTTAAACGGTAAAAAGAGAATCCTTCTTCAAAAAAACCGCGATGATGTTGTTCCGGTTCTAATCTCTACCAATAAATATGGAATAATTTGGAATAATTATTCCTATGGCGAATTCAATGATATACGCGGAAGTTATTACATCTGGTCGGAAGTAGCCGATGAGATTAATTACTTTTTTATGTACGGCGCCAATATGGATTCACTCGTATCTGCATATCGGGAATTAACCGGCAAAGCACCGATGTATCCCAAGAATTTTTACGGTTATATACAATCAAAACAAAAGTACAATACGCAGGATGAAATTGTTTCTATTGTAAAGGGATTCCGAGAAAGGCAATTCCCGCTGGATGTTATAGTTCAAGATTGGATGTACTGGCCAAATAAACAATGGGGACAAAAATCTTTTAACAAAATGAATTACCCTGACCCGGTGAAAATGGTTAATGATATTCATAGTATGAACGCAAAGGTGATAATATCGATATGGCCAAACATGTCAGAAGGAACGCCGAACCAGGTTGAGCTTGCAAAAATTAACGGCTTATTTACCGATAACGAACACTTGAATGTGCTTATGCCTGCTGCACGAAAACTATACTGGCAGCAAACTTACGATAGTCTTTATTCTATTGGTATTGACGGATGGTGGGCGGATTGTTCGGAAGGATATGATTCCGATTGGGATTCCCCTTACTTCAAGTTATCCGATGCAAAATTAAACAAAGTAAATTCGGATGATCTCAAGAAGATGATGAACAGCGGTCGTTACATTAATGTTTATGCATTGCTTCACACAAAAGGATTATATGAAGGATATCGCTCCGTTAATTCTAATAAAAGGGTTTTCATTCTTACACGTTCTTCTTTTGCCGGAATGCAAAAATATGCTGCTAGTTATTGGACTGGTGACGTCTCTGCTAATTGGGAAGAATTTCGTATGCAAATTCCTGCCGGTCTAAATTATTGTATGACGGGGCTTCCCTATTGGACAACAGATATTGCCGGTTACTTTATTAAGCATGAACCCGGTTGGTGGTTTTCGAACGGTGTTTTTGAAAAAGGTCAGGAAGATGAAGGCTTCAAAGAACTTTACACTCGCTGGTTCCAATTTGCTGCATTCTGTCCGTTGTTTCGCGCGCACGGTGCGGATTTTCCGCGTGAGCCATGGGCGTTTGGTACAACCGAATCGAAAA
>JAKAHQ010000307.1 GCA_021814855.1 Bacteroidota bacterium
GGTCATCAGGATGAATTGCCATACGCACACCCGCTTCTTCTGCTGTTGGAATTATTTCGCGTATGAATGAAAATAAATTCTCACGGAGCTGCTCTTCGCTAATATTTTCATACTCGGCTATCGCCGCTCTAAATTCATCGAGAGTGTATGCCTGGAGAGAGCCGGGTAGTCCGAATAAAACCGTTTGAATCAATCTCGTTTTGTCGGCTTCGTTCATGCTTTTGTAATATTCCGAGGCCTTGAAAATTATATGTTCGCTGTAATCCGCTACTGCGTTCTTTCTTTTTAGAATGAAAAGATCGAACGCGGCAAAAACATACATCTCGAATTTAGTAGTAATAGAGCCGTCGCGGAATGCAACGTTAAGATCGGTACGCGACCAATCGAGCACAGGCATAAAATTGTAGCAGGCGGTATCTATGCCGCACTCACCCAAATTAATTATCGTCTGTCGGTAATTATTAATCATCGACTGAAAATTGTTTTTCCGTTTCTTAATATTTTCATGAACAGGAACGCTTTCCACAACCGACCATGTCAGTTCTTCTGCTTCTATCATTTTCTTTCTTGCTAAAATTTCGTCAACCGGCCAAATTTCACCGGGAGGTATTTGATGCAGTGCAGTAACAATTCCGGTCGCGCCGGTTTGTTTTATCTCGTTAAGAGTGATGGGATCGTTTGGACCGAACCATCTCCATGTATGTTCAAAACCCATTTGCATTCCTGGTAAAGTTAATTATTAGAATCTTACACGCCGCTGTTGATGCTGAATCCGCCGTCAATCGGAATTATTGTGCCTGTGACAAAAGTTGACGCGTCGCTTGCGAGCCATAATACCGTTCCGATTAATTCATCCGGCTCGCCGAATCTTTTAAATGGAGTCATGTTTATAATTGTTTTTCCGCGCTCGGTTAAAGAACCGTCGTCGTTGGTCAATAAATCTTTGTTCTGCGATGTTAAAAGGAAACCCGGTGCAATTGCATTCACTCGAATTCCGTTGCCGAATTTAATTGCCATCTCTACGGCCATCCATCTTGTAAAATTATCGACGGCGGCTTTTGCAGCGGAGTATCCTACCGCACGGCTTATAGCTCTAAACGAAGCCATCGAAGAAATATTTATGATCGAGCCCTTCTTTCGTTCGGCAATCGATTTACCGAAAACAAGTGTAGGGAGAACAGTACCGTTTAGATTTAAATCCGTTACTTTTTCAAATTCCTCTATTTGCAAATCGAATATGCTTTGATCAACTCCGATAACCGCGCCGGGAACATGACCGCCGGCAGCGTTAATCAGAATGTCTATGTGGCCAAATTTTTCAAGCACTATATCATTCACTTCGTAAATTCTACTTTTATCTAAGACGTTGCATTCAAGCCCGATTATCTTCTCTCCAAATTCCGATAGCTCTTCCACCCTGGATGTTATCTTTTGAAGAGTTGTCCCTAAAATGGAAACTGATGCCCCTGCGGATAATAATCCTTTGGCAATTTCGCTTCCAAGAATTCCGCTGCCCCCTGTGATAACCGCCGTTTTGCCTTCGAGATTAAAAAGCTGGTTTATATAATTCATCATTATTCTTTCGAGTATTTTTTTATATTGAAGAAGGAATTAATTGTAATTGACAATGGAATAATGCTCACTGATTTCTAACAGTTATGGCTTAAAAATAGTTCAAGGAATTTTTGAAACGGTTCAATTATATCGATAAGTTCCGTCATTTTCAATGATTTTTCCTCCTTTTCGGTAGAAAAGAATTGCTTATACTTTTTTAGATGAGGTAAAATATTTTTAAATTAATCTGAAGATCAAAGAGATATGAAAAAGAAAACTTTACGAAAGGAAATTATTTTTACTTTGACGCTAAGCCTGCTGCTTTTCTCTAACGCAGTTAGAGCACAAGATTCAACGGCTGCAATCGAAAAGTTTTATTCGGTAATCAATTTAGTTATGCAGCATTCAACATTTGGATTTGTTGATAAACAAAATGGTTCTGTTTATTCTTCCCCGGAAGACGCGCCACTGAATGCAGTTTTGCAATTGGAGAGTCCGTACAACGATTGGCGCTATTGGAACGGTGTACTTAATTCTACATTCATATATCTTTCCGAAGCTTTATCCAAACATGAGTATAAAGAATTTGCCCGCAGGAATATTTCCTTCTGCTTTGATAATTATGAGTACTTCCAAAAGAAGTACAGCAACGAAGGGAAATGGAATTATCCATTCGGACAATTTTTCATTATGGAAGAATTGGATGACTGCGGCGCTATGGGCGCAGCCGTAATAGATATTTATCGATTGGATCCTCAAAAACGTTATTTGGATTACATTAATAAAGCAGCAGATCATATTCTGAATAAGCAAGGCCGATTAAGCGACGGTACGCTTGTTCGCGCGTTTCCGCACAAGTGGACTTTATGGGCGGACGATCTTTATATGAGTGTTTCGTTCCTTGCTAGAATGGGTGAACTTACCGGCGAGAAAAAATATTTCGACGACGCTGCTCTTCAAGTGATTAATTTTCAAAAATATTTGTTCGACGAAAATAAAGGATTGCTGTACCATTACCGTTACCTGGATGTTGATAGAAGCGGCGTTGCTTTTTGGGGAAGAGGCAACGGCTGGACAATACTTGCCCAGGTTGAACTGCTGGATCGGCTGCCGGTTAATCACCCCGAAAGAAAAAAACTTCTTGAATTATTACAACGGCAAATTATTTGTCTCGCTCGATATCAAAGTGCCGCAGGTTTGTGGCGCCAACTTCTCGATAAAACGGATTCTTATCTCGAAACGTCCTGCAGCGCGATGTTTACATACGCAATTGCAAGAGCGGTTAATAAAGGGTACATCGAAAAACGATATTCCTCTTTAGCAAAACGGGGATGGGAAGGGTTGCTGACTAAAATTAGACCCGATGGAAAGATCGAAGGAATATGCGAAGGCACCGGAACCGGCGACGATCTGGTTCATTACTACAATCGGCCTACGCCGTTAAACGATATTCACGGTATTGGTGCTGTGCTTCTTGCCGGTATGGAAGTTTTTAAACTGCCTAAGTAAAATATTACGGCTTTAATTCTTTTTATTAGGGTAAAAAATAAAATCAAACCAGGAAAAGAAATGAATAAAAAATTATTAATTCTTTGCACTTTTGTTTTGTTTGTTCATCCTTTAACCGCGCAGGATAAGCATGATTTTAATTTTGCCGCAGCTAAAAATCTTATTCAGCGTGTAATAGGCGAACGATCTCAAAATTTTATTCTTCAAAAAGATTTCGCCTGTCAAAAAGACGATGCTTTTGAAGTCAGCTCATCGGATGGTAAAGTTACCATCAAAGCTAATTCAACTATTGCGCTTGCAAGAGGATTTTATCATTTCTTAAAGAACGCATGCAATTGTCAAATAACCTGGAGCGGCCAAAATATTGTTCTACCGAAAAAATTCCCGGATTATAATTCTGGCAAAATTATCTCGGCTTTTAGTCTTCGGCTCTACTACAACGTTTGTGCGTTTGGATATACTACCGCTTTCTGGGATTGGAATAGATGGCAGCGGGAAATAGACTGGATGGCATTGCACGGTATTAATAT
>JAKAHQ010000308.1 GCA_021814855.1 Bacteroidota bacterium
TTTGCCGTCAATTAAGACTTCGGCTTTATGACTCATACTCCGCATGTACCCGTCGCCGTAACCCACCGGCACCGTAACGGCGCGAATGTTATGATCGGTCTGCCATGTTGAGCCGTAACCTACCGGATGATTCGGTTTTATGACCTTGAAATATACCACGAGAGATTTCCAGGTAAGAGCAGGTTTTACATGAACGGTTCTTTTAATTTCTTGCGCCGGGTAAACTCCGTACAACATTATACCCGGGCGTACCATGTCGAGATTTGCTTCCGGCAGTTGTAAAATTGCCCCGGAGTTTGAAATATGCCGCATAGGTAATTTTATCGAATGCTTTTCGAAAAACGAAAGCACTTCAAGAAATCTTTCGAACTGGAGTTTCGAGTAACCTAAATCTTCTCGTTCAGAATTTGCGAAGTGAGAATAGATTCCTTCCACCTCTACGTTTTTAAATTTCACGGCGTCTTCTAAAAACTTTTCCGCGCTGTAATAATGAACGCCCAGCCGTTCCATGCCTGTATCTATTTTTAAATGAACCGGCGCTTTCTTTTTCATCTTGCCGGCAATCTCGTCGATCTGTTTAATTTTCTCAACGGAAGAAGCCGTCATGGTAAGATTATGTTTTAAGAACAGCGGAATTTGATTTCCCCAAATTCCTCCGAGCACAAGGATAGGAATATTTATTCCGCGCTGACGCAGAAGTATTCCTTCTTCAAGTACGGCGACTCCGAGGTAATCGGCTTTTAATTCTTGCATCAGCTGTGCAACGCGAATAAGACCATGTCCGTAAGCGTTGGCCTTTAACACGGGCATTATTTTGGATGGCGACGCGTGCTTTTTTATAGCTTCGAAATTTTCTGCAAGAGTTTTTAAGTTGATCTCTACTCGCGTCGGACGAATGATCTCATCGACGCTAATGGTTGGATAGTTTACGGAGTCGTTCATTTATATTCGTGAATTTAATTGGAGTAAAAATAAAACTTTTTAGATTACCTTATTACTATCTGCAAAAAGTATTCTTTATCTTTGCGCCGGATGCTTTGCGCTTCTTTGTTCTATTCTGCGCGACTTTCATTAATTAATTATTCATTTGTATAGTTCACAGTCGGTTTGTTTTGTAAATTAAGGAGAATTTGTATGCCTGCCGCTAAAATTGGAGACACAGTAAAAGTACACTACACAGGCACTTTAGACAACGGAGATAAATTCGATTCTTCGGTAGGCGGAGAACCGTTAGAGTTTAGAATCGGCGACGGAAGTTTAATTCGCAAATTTGAAGAAGCGGTTATAGGACTTCAACCCGCCGAAAAAGTATCTGTCAGAGTACCGCCGGAGGACGCCTACGGTTTGAAAAGAAAAGACCTTGTTGCATCTGTTCCCAAAAATCAATTATCCAAAGATATTGTTCTCGAACTCGGAATGAAGTTGCAGATACAAACGGAATCCGGTGAACCGATTGTTCTTAGAATAGTTGAAATTAACGAAGATTCTATAAGAGTAGACGCAAACCACGAACTTGCCGGCGAAAATTTAAATTTTGACATACAATTGGTTTCAATTAGTTAATATGGATCAAGGTAATTGTGAATCTTTACGGATTACAAAATTGATTGGCCGGTTATGAAATTAAAAAACAGTACATATGCCGCGGCTGTTTTTGTATTCTTGATAGCCGGTGTATTCCCATCTGCAGCTCAGCCAGGAAGTGTTAATCCCATTGCAGATACGGCGGTTGCACTTCATCATACATTTGTATTGCATATCAAGGCCGAATCCAACGGCGTTACATACCCTATTTTTGTTTGTCTGCCCGGCAGTTACTATTATACTAAAAAATCGTATCCGGTAATTTACATGCTTGACGCGTATTCGTCTTTCGGCATAATGACGCAAATGCAGCACCTTCTCGCTTTCGATAAGGAAGTGCCGGAAGCAATTATAGTCGGTATTTCTTCGCAAGGCGGCTCTAAGGAATTTATTTATAACCGGGCACGAGATTACACACCGACATTCATTCCGCAGGATTCACTTCCGTCTTTTGTAAAAAGCATGACGCCGGTTTCGGGGGGCGCATCCAAATTTTTGCAGTTTATAAAGGATCAGCTTATTCCGGATGTTGAAACTAAATACCGCGCGGATAAGAATGACAAAACTTTGGTAGGACATTCCTTCGGCGGGTTGTTTTGCTTCTACACACTTTTTAAAGAGCCGGAGCTTTTTAACCGCTACATCATCTTGAGCCCGGCATTGTTGTGGGATAACAGCTACGCGCTTAAACATGAAAAAATATTTTCGGAGGAACATAAATCTTTGCCGGTAAAGATTTATACAGCTGTAGGTTCTCTCGAACCGGATTATATCAAAAGCGAATGGCAAAAATTAATTTCGGCAATCCGCTCTCGCAATTATTCCGGTTTATCGCTCAAGGATGAAGTTCTTCCCGGTGAAACACATTACACCATGATACCTTTCATGTCAACTCACGGTTTGAAATACGTTTTGGGAAATGAATAGCCGTTATGAATTTTACGGATTTATAACACAGAATATATTTGTAATCATTTAAAAACTATTTTGGAGAAACATGTTTACACATTTGCAGCCCGTAGAAATTTTTGGTTACACGGCATCGGTGCTTGTAGCGGTTTCGCTAATGATGAGCGCTATCGTAAAACTGAGAATTATAAATTTAATCGGCGCGGTTTTTTTCTCAGCGTACGGATTTATAATTGGCGCGTACCCGGTAGGATTTCTCAACGGTTTTATAGCCATGGTAGATATTTATTACCTGATCGAAATTTTTTCCACTAAAGAATATTTTAGAACACTGCATCTTAAGCCGGATTCCGAGTACCTTAAATATTTTTTGGATTTTCATTCCGGCGATATTAAGAAATATATTCCATCATTCGATTTTCATATCGCTGATCATTGCGACGTAATCTTTGTTCTTAGAAATTCTGTACCGGCAGGACTCGTTTACGCCGAATTCCTGGATGAAGATAGTATATATGTTAAATTAGATTACGCTATTCCCGGCTACCGCGATTTTAAGATGGGCAAATATGTTTTTCCGAAAATTCTGGAAGACAGGAACATAAAGAGAATTTACAGCGAGCCGGGTAATAAAATCCACGAGCAGTATTTAAGAAAAATCGGGTTCGAAAAAACAGAATTAAATTCTCAACCGATGTACTGTCTAAGCGCCGGATAAAATGGTAAAGACAAAAATTACAGTAGAAATTTGCGTTGAGTCTTTGGAGTCCGCCGTAACTGCGGAGAATGCCGGCGTGGATAGAATAGAACTTTGTTCGGATCTTCTTGAAGGCGGCATTACTCCAAGTTTTGGTTTGACTAAGCTGGTAACGAATAAATTGAAAATTCCCGTTAACGTTTTAATACGCCCCCGCGGTGGCGATTTCTATTACTCAGATCATGATTTTGAAGTAATGAAGAAAGATGTTAAAATCATGAAAGAGTTGAACGCAAACGGTATTGTTGTGGGAATATTAAAGAGCGATGGAACTGTTGATAAAGAAAGAATGAGCGAGTTAATTGATTTAGCCGTGCCGAT
>JAKAHQ010000309.1 GCA_021814855.1 Bacteroidota bacterium
CCGATCTAACCGCTAACCGAGTGAACCGCGTTTTTCAAATCGAGCATCGAAACATTTACCTTAATGCCGAATTCATTGGTATAGTTAATAGTAGCGAGAAATAAATTCAGAATATGCCGAAGCGTAGGAGGATTGCTATTTATTAGTTTTGATATTTCATGATAAATATATTCTGCGTTCTTAAATACTTTTGTACGAATCAGTTCGTCCAGTTCGTAATCGCTGCCGAGTAAATTCAAACTTGCACAGACAATTTCTTTATCGTTAAACGACTCTACAAGCGAGAAGGCAATTTTTTTGTGTTCCGGCGTGCCTTCTGCCATTGTGAACATCAACAAATTTTTCATCCTGTTGTCGTACGGAATGTCAAGGTTAAATCTGTCTTTGAGAAGCGATATGGATGTAACCAAGGGCAGAACCAAAGTGCCGCTTACGCTTGCAACCTGTTCCAGCAGGAAGAAAAAAGTATCGATATCCCCGAGACTCCCGAGACTTTCAAGTATCGAGTATTTTGTTAAATCATCTTCGTTAGGATAGCGCGATGTTAAAAAAGCAAGCGCTTCTTTAGAACCTATCTTGCCCAAAGCTTCCACGATTGTAGGTTTATAAAGTTCGTTGCGATCATAAAACAGCATAAGCACTTCTACGGCGCCTTCATAACCGATATTTCCAAAAGCTTCGATGCAGGCAAGCACAACGTTGTCGTTTTCGGAACTGCTTATTATACCCATTATAAACAGGGCGGCTCGCGGATCTCTAATTTGCCCGAGCACATCAACAATAAATTTTATTGTGTCGTCGTTATTCTGATGTTCAAAACGTATTAACGCGTCAACGGCTAACGAATCCAGCATAATGAGTAATTCGCCGGCAAGATTTCTCACCGAAATATTATCGGAGTTCACAAATTTTACCACATGCGTTGCAAACAGGGCGCTGCGATGACTCAAAATAAACTGGCTGGCGGCGTTTCTAACGCCTTTATCGTTATCTGCAATTAAGTTTGCTATGGGCAATGTTAGCGCATCAGAGACTTCTTGAGAAGAAATTCTTGAAAGCGTTTCAATTTTTTGCTCGGATGTACCGTTTAAAATAGCATCAATATTTTTGGATCTTTGTTCGTCGTTGATTTTCATTTAAGTGTTTCGCTTAATTTGTTATAACTATCGTTTGAACATTGCTTTAGCACTTTTTCAAAATGTCAATTTATGTGCCTAAGAATTCGCATAGTTTCACAATTTTTTCTTTCCAGAATTACTGCCCGCTGTTGATTATTAGCCATGTGTGATTATTCGTTCAAGAAAAATTATTTAATTCAACATTACAAAAAGAGCTTTCGGTAAACCGCAAATTATAAATCTGGCTATCAGCATCGTTTTCAACCTTATATTCGAAGTATATTACAGGAATTATAGTCTGGAAATGAATTTTTTAAGTAAATTCAAAAATTTAAAATCAATTGAGAAGTAAAAAAGAAATAAAAACCGGCTGGTAAATTTGTTGTTAACCTTGAAAAGATTACGAGTCTGAGCGAATCAGATTGGCTTTATTACAATTGCTCTACATTATGTTCTTGGTAACTTCTATTCCAAGCTGTTCCATTCTATATCTTAATTTGGACCGGGATAATCCGAGAATTTTTGCCGCCTTTACCTGGTTGCCGTTTGTAATTTTAAGTGTTTTCTGAATTAAAGTACGCAGCACATGGTCTATCTTAATGCCCTTTGGAGGAATTTGCAGAATGAATTTATCGTCCTCGGTTTCAATCAAACTTTTTTTATCCAGAAGAAATGAAAAATGGTGGTCGCTTAATTCCTCGTTTTCACTCAGCAGGACAACACGTTCAATAACATTCCGAAGTTCGCGGATATTCCCTTTCCATGAATACGTTTTCAACAGTTCGATGCCGGCGGCGTCAATTCCCTGTATTGTCTTACCGAATTTTTGCGAGAATTCTTTTAGAAAACTGTAAGTGATGTAAACAATATCTTCTTTCCTTTCCCGCAAAGGAGGAATAATAATTTTGGCCACATTAAGGCGGTAATACAAATCTTCCCTGAATGTATGATTGTTGACTTCATCCTCAAGATTTCTGTTTGTAGCGGCCAGCACTCGCACATTTACACTTACTTCTTTTTCTCCGCCCAGGCGATAAAATTTTCTTTCCTGAAGCACACGCAAAAGTTTAACTTGAAGATCTAACGAGAGTTCGCCTATTTCATCAAGTAGAATTGTGCCGCCGTCAGCCAATTCAAATTTTCCGAGTTTTGTTTTTTGCGATGCGCCTGTGAACGCTCCTTTTTCGTGTCCAAAGAGTTCGCTTTCTGCAAGTTCTTTAGGAATAGTAGCGCAATTGATTGTAATAAACGGCGCGTTTATCCTTGGACTATGCTGATGAATAAATTTGGCAAATACTTCCTTGCCTGTTCCGCTTTCGCCCTCCAAAAGAATTGTAGTATCGCTGCTTCCTGCAAGTTTTTCTACGGAAGTTACTATTCTTTGAATCTTAGAACTCTTTCCAAAAAATTCCTTTGTAAGAATATTATCTTCCATCAACAACTGTAAGCGGTCCACTTCAGTTTTAAGTTTTAGATTTTCAAGCGCCTTATCGAGTACAAATTTCAAATGTTCAAGGTCAATCGGTTTAAGAAGGAAATCAAAAGCTCCGGCTTTAATTGCCGAGACCGCCATTTTAACATCGGCGTAGCCGGTAATCATTATAACCGGAATCTCGGAATACTTCTTTTTAATGCTCTTAAGAACTTCAATACCGTTGTGCGTGGTTAAATAAATATCGAGCAGAATGATGTCCGGCTGGAAGTCGATTATGTACTGCTCGGTTTCGCCGGCTTTAAGACAGGCGGCAACATCATAGCCAAGTTTTATTAATACTTTTTTTAGCGAGGCCGCTACAAGATCATCATCATCGATAATAAGAATTTTAGCTGTCATGTATTCCGTTTTTATTTTTTCTGGAAAAAAATTTAATCCGAAAGAAAATTGACCGTAAACGTTGTGCCTTTATTAACTTCCGAAACAAAGGTTAACTTTGCATTTAGTTCATCTACTAAAGATTTGCACACTCCTAATCCAATACCGTGGCCGTTACTTTTGGTTGAATAAAAACCCAAAAGAATTTTTTCTTTATCTTCCGGCTTGATGCCAACGCCAAAATCCTGAACTTGCCAGGAGGTAACACGTTTTTCTCCATCCATAATCTGACCGCAGCGAATTATAATACGGCTCTTCTCCGGCGACGCTTCAATTGCGTTGTTGATTAGATTCATAAAAATCTGCATCGCCTTGTTTTTATTCAAAGCAATGTTAGGCAAATTGTTTTCGAACTCCTTTACAATTGCGATATCTTTATTCTTTGCGCTTACGGAAATTATTTTAAGGCAGCGATCCGTAAGCGATTCGATTGATATTGAATGGCTTTTCGATACCGGCTTCCGCGTAAAGTCCAGAACGTCTTCTATAAGAAAATTTACTTGTTCAAATGCGGTTAATGATTCCCCGACAACGTCTTTGATGTCCGGAGGCAAATCATCCTGGGCCATTTTCATAT
>JAKAHQ010000310.1 GCA_021814855.1 Bacteroidota bacterium
ATCATTTGATTTACAACTCTTAGTGGAGTTGCCGGAGAAATGGTTTTAACTTCTTTTGTCATTACATCTTTTACTTTCATTTTAGTTCTCCTTGTTAAATACGTTCATTATTTTTTGATTTCATATCATGCTTCATAATCCGTTAGCTCATTGCCCAGATATTAAAATTCTTTATAATTTTTCCGTTCCGAAACTTACTCCTACCGCAGTAGCTGCTTTTACTACTTGCTCTGTTGGTTTAACCAATTTTTGCTTTGCAATGGCATCAGCAATTCTAACGCTTTTAATTTCGGCGCCTTTTAACGCCACCATTCTTCCAAATTGTTGTTTCATTATTAGCTCAATTGCGTTAGTGCCAAATTTTGTTGAAAGAATTCTATCATAAGGCGTAGGACTTCCTCCTCTTTGTAAATGACCTAACACCGTTGTTCGAGTTTCTAATCCAGTATTTTGACTAATCATCTTTGCAACATAATCTCCAACTCCTCCAAGCTGAACCGGGTCTGTTCTTTTTGGATCTTTTGCTTTCATCACCATTCCGCCGCCAATTGGTTTTGCGCCTTCGGCAACGCAAACAATGCTAAATCGTTTTCCCATCATATTGCGGTGCAGAACTTTTCCATAAACAACATCCCAGCTAAACGGAATTTCCGGAATAAGAATAATATCCGCGCCTCCAGCAAGTCCGCCGTTTAATGCAATCCATCCCGCGTATCTTCCCATAACTTCACAAACCATAACGCGGTGATGCGCCGAGGCGGTGGTGTGCAGCCTATCCAATGCTTCGCTAACAACAAAAACGGCTGAGTCATGTCCAAAAGTTTGATCGGTAGCTTGAAGATCATTATCTATTGTTTTGGGAACGCCGACAATATTCATTCCCATTTCACTCAATTGGTTCGAGATGTGCATTGTTCCATCGCCGCCGATAGCGACAATAGCATCAAGATTCCATGCTTCATAATTTTTAATTGCTTCTTTGGAGCGATCGAATATTTTAATTTTACCATTTACTTCTTCCGGCCAATGGAACGGATCGCCCTTATTTGAAGAACCTAAAATTGTGCCTCCCTTTCCAAGTATTCCCGATACATCTCGATTGTATAATTGAATTGCTTTGCCTTCGACCAATCCTTCAAAACCATCTTGAATGCCAAGAACAGTCAAGCCATGATCGAGTGCGGGTTTTGTTACGCCTCTAATTACCGCATTTAATCCGGGGCAATCTCCGCCGCCGGTTAGAATTCCAATACGTTTTATTTTTTGTTTCATATTTCCTTTGAACGAAATCATAAACTGTCTTATAATATTTATAAGAAGTCCATCTTAATAGTAAAATTATTTAATCCATTTAATTCTTTGGAACAGTATGTAAAAACTCGCCATACTGCATTGGCTCTTCAAGACGGCACGACCAAACTAATTGGTCCTTTCCGTTTTTGTCTTTCCAAACCGTAATATCCGGACAGCCATCGCACATACTTTGATCGCCGTTTGCCATAAAATCTACCGGCTGAATAATCATAATTGACTGCATATAAACTTTTTTGAAAATTCTGAACGGGTTGACTGCTAAATATCCAAGATATTTTTTTAAAGCCTTGCGAACGCTTTTATTTATTGCACATAGATTAAATAAAGTAGCTCTGCCTAAACTTAATATTTTTGGAGAAGCGTATGATAAATATCTGTCATTTCTGTAATGATAAAATTCCATCACCATTTCTATAAACTTATTATTAAGGTATCCAAAAACTTTATCTTTCGTTCCGATGCGTTCGGTTAACAGCCATTTGAAATCATCGGCTTTGTGTGTTCCGTTTAAAAATGCAGCCGGTGAAAACTCCGGAGTTTTCTTCCTGATCTCGGCAACAATTTGCGGCGCCATTAAGTTTGTTACTTCTTCTTTGTTTGAATGATAATGGATATCGTCAAAAATTATTTTCTTATCGCCCGCATAAAAATCATACGGCAAAGCCGGAGTGATGTAACGGAACAGAATAAAAACCATTGTGTGAACAATATCTATATGCTTCTGAGCCCATGCGGCAAGCTCTGGAACGTATTGCAATGTATCTCCGTAAACGGTCGAGTTGAAAGAACACGCAATTCCTCCTTCTGCGGCAAGCATTTCTGCGTAATACAACCTCAGTTCATTTAGCTCAAGTTCATTTTTACCTTCCCACTTTGGTCCGCGCCCGCGCCCTTGTTTGCTATCAATGTGGAAAGTAAAACCAAATACTCCGGCTTCTTTTAGTTCGTGCAATAATTCTTTAGTAAGAGCTATTCCGTTTGAATTGATGATCGGTTTTAATCCGCGTGATTTAATTTCCGCAACTAACTCGACAATGTTTGGATAAAGAAGCGGTTCGCCGCCGGCAATTGAAATGCAGTCTGTTTTTCTTAATGATTGGAAAACATCAAGCTCATGTTTTACCTGCTCCATTGACTTGTGTGAATCTTTAATGTTTTTTCTGTAGCAACCGTAACAGTTAAGATTACACCGGGCAGTTGGTTCAAGCCATGAAATTCCATTGTCCGGCAATGTCCAAGGCAATCGATAAAGATCAATCGAATTAATTATTGCTGTATTCATTCTTTCTCCTAAAAAGTTTGCTATTAAAAGCGCTGTTATTATTTTATACTTTTATTGTTGTGCCAGATTATCACTTAGTCCAAGTCAATCAATTTTAAATTCTTACCAAGAAGTTTTGTGTTATATTTTTTCAACGCATTTAACTCCGTAAGTTTTTTAAGCGTTTGAACATATTCGGAATCAAATTCTTTTAAGATAGTGATTTGGTCATCGTTTTTATCCGAAGTTATTATTTCTTCTAACTGCATCCGTAATCCACTCAGATAGTTCAAATAGTTAAATACTATATCGTTAACAGTTTCAAGCGTAGATTTCATGGAGTCATATTCAGACTTTTGTTTTACAAATTCTCTCTGGGCTGTTACATCATTCAGAGTTATTGAAAAATGAGTAACTATACCGGCTGAATTATAGATAGGTGAAAATGAACACAAACTCCAAAACGATGAGCCGCCTTTCTTATACGCTAATAAACTAAAAGAGCTTTTTTTATAATTAGCAATTGCGTCATTAATGCTTTCAAAATCCTCTGGGGAAGATTCGGATCCGAGTAAAATGTCAATCTCTTCTCCAATAATTTCTTCCGCCGAGTATCCGGTCATTTTGGTGAACCCGCGATTCACATAAACAATACTTTTGTTTTCATCTTCCGCATCGATAACTACGAACCCCTCGTTGGTATCAAGAAGATAATGAGAAAGTATTTGTAAAAACTTTTCCGGAGATAATACTTGATTCATAAGTCACCTATCCTTTTTGAAACAACCATTACAAAATGTGAATCGCTATATGACAAGAACGCTATTTTCCGAATCGCCGAATGGATTGAGCACATGCTTATCTGCATCCGATTCATTTAGCCAAACGCCACCGCCGCAATATTTAAATTGATATTCTTTACCCGCTTCAAGTTCAACAGTTATCGAGTTTATTTCTTTTGTA
>JAKAHQ010000311.1 GCA_021814855.1 Bacteroidota bacterium
CTCGATATGACGAAGGAATTTCAAACCAAGACCTTTTCCAGCGTGAGCTCCTTCAATTATTCCGGGTATATCCGCAACAGTAATGCTTTTATAATCTTTATATCGAACAATACCGAGATTCGGTTCGAGCGTGGTGAACGGATAATCTGCAATCTTTGGTTTTGCATCCGAGATTACAGATATCAAAGTAGATTTACCCGCGTTTGGAAATCCCACCAACCCAACATCGGCAATGAGTTTTAATTCCAGTATAATATTTTTTTCTTCGCCGGGTTTGCCGTGTTCGGCATAACGAGGAGTCTGCTTGGTAGGTGTAGCAAAGTTGCTGTTGCCCTTTCCGCCCTTTCCGCCTTTGGCAACAATAATTTCTTTTTCGGCTTCGTTGCAGTCGAATAAAATTTCTTCGCTTTCAGCATCCTTAATTATTGTTCCGACGGGAATTTTAATTACAATGTCTTTACCGGCCTTGCCGTCTTTAAGAGAAGAACCGCCGGGATCGCCGTCTTGCGCTGCGTATTTTCTTTTATATTGAAAATCGAGAAGCGTCGAAAGATTTGGATCGGCAATAAAAATAACGCTTCCGCCGTTTCCGCCATTTCCTCCGGCGGGTCCGCCTTTGGGTACATATTTTTCCCGTCTAAACGCAACGGCCCCGTCGCCTCCGTCGCCGGCTTTAATATAAATTTTTGCGTAGTCTATGAACATTTACGTCCGTTCCAAAAAATGTATTTAATAAATTGATTTATGCGGAACCGATTGAAAGGACTTATTCAGATCAACTCCTTTTATTCTTTTTCGAAGTATTGAGTAATTATAGTTTTGAATGTTTCCGCTTCTTTAGAATTTTGTTTGATATGTTTTGCCATCAATGCGTCATTTATAATCTGGTGAGCGTCGTTTACATTACGGCATTTGGAAATCTCATCAAGCACTTCGGCAAAGTCCTCGATATCGTAATCGAAAATTACTTCTATGATTTTCGCCATTTCCTTACGATCAAGAAGCTCGGAGAGATCAACTTTTTGAGTTTCCTCTTCGCTTTTCAAAGCATTCAGTCGAATTGTTTCGAGCATTGATTCGGTTTCATCTCCGGTTTCTTCTAACGATATTTTTTCGTCCAGTTTTTTTGCGGCTCCGCTCTCGAAATTGTCTAATTCCAATTTTTCATCAGTATCATCGATTGAATCTTCATCGCCGGAATAAAAACTTTGCTGTTTACCCAGCATTGTTTTGAAATCGAAAGCATCTTCTCCTTTTTCATCATGCTTTCTAACGAATGGATCAATTTCATCATTTTTATATTCTTCATTTTCTTCTTCACGGGCTGCGATAATCTCATCGTCCTTATCTCCAGAAAGATTTGCATCCTCTTCAGATCCATTCTCAGCCAACTCCTCCTTGTCAAAATATTTCGTGGAATTTGATTCTTCATCGGGTTTGTTTTCCGTGGAAGCGTCTACATCAAACAGGCTTAATTCTTTGAAAAGATCCATTTTTTTCTCTTCACGCGAGTCATCCTCGTCGTATATCGGTTCTATCTTGCCGTCGCCTTTCATGTGGATGCGAAACTTCTTTGGAGTTTTGATAACCACATCCTCTTCGGGTTCGGAAGAAATTTCCTCAGTAGTTTCCGTCGGTTCCGGTTCTTCAAAATCTACGTCGTTGGTTTCCAAATGTATCGAGGTTGATTCTTCATCGCTTCTATCGTATAGAATATTTTTAGGCACCCAGGTAATAGTCTCCTCATGTTCTTCCTTTTCGATGCCCATCTCGTTTTCCGGTTCGTATTCTTCGATGTCTTTTAATATTTCAGTTTCATCAATACCTCTATTGTTCAGCTCCGCATCCTCAGGTTCTTCTTGTCTATTAACAACTGCTTCATCCGGCTTCTCTACTTCAACTTCCTCGTTTTCAATGAAAGTCTGTTCAAGCAGGGTTTCTTCATCTTTTTCATCATCCAAATATTTATCGAGCGAGTCCGGCCATACCGTGGCATTTTCATCACTCTTCTCTACGGAATCCAACGCTTCAATTTCTTCGGTTTCAATTTCTTCTTTTTCCTCAACAGCAGAGCTAACTTCTTCTTTCTCAATCATTACATGACTAACAACTTTCTGATAATCGATAAGGTTGAATCTGGCATTTTCATCGGAACCGAATGCTTCCTTTAACGCCTTGAGGTGATTAGGCAGATTCTTTTCTTCAAGAAGCAGTTCAACTGCAGGCAGAGGAATGCGCTCCTTCTTAATCTCGCCGATATTGAAAAACTCGGACATTGATTTGAGCGAGTCGGATAAAATTGCCTGCAGATAGTTTTCAACACCAATTGAATCGGCTTTATTCAGAAGCGATTCAAATTCCTCGACATTCATCGAGAGAATTTTTTTTGTGTTGATATATGAGATAAGAATTTTTGTAAGATACTTATAGTAGTAAACGTAATTTAGTATTTGCTTAATCTCGTTGGAAGTTTTGTGTTTCTCCTCGTCGAAGACAAAACGCGCCAAAGTCCATTTGGGACGAATAAGGTAATTTATTGTGAAAGAAGACGCATGAAGAATTAACTTGGCAATATATTCTACGGCAAACCGTTTTGTCTTCTTAAGTTCTTCCGTTATGCGTGTAAAGTGATACGAAATTCGCTCGCCGGAATAATCGAACATAGAATTCTTTAGAAGCTTCTGTCTGTCTTCAAATACCAGGTAATCGATTTCTGCCGAGATGTAATGCAGAATAGCCGGATGAATTTCGGTGGCGGCTAATTGCTCAAAAGTGAAATAAGGACCGAGATGGCTGATCTTATTCAGATTGAAATCGTAAATAAATTTTATTTCTCTTTCGAACATGATTTCTTATTCTCTGTCTCTCAACATTGCACTAGCAATTTTTGCACGGGAAATAATTTAGCACACAATTGCAAATTAAATTTTTTCTTTCTAATGGAATAATACCAAAAAGCGGTAAAAAAATCCCGACAATGTTTGCCGGGATTTGCAAAGTTAAAATTCGTCTACCTGAGACGGGACATCGGTCTTGGCTGGCGCCAGGTCTCTACAATTTTATTATGATTTCACATTCGACATGAAATATTCTCTGTTCATACGCGCAATATTCTTTACGGAAATTCCTTTGGGGCATTCCGCTTCGCAAGCGTAAGTATTTGAACAAGCGCCGAATCCGAGTTCGTCCATTTTCTTTACCATTGCCTCGACGCGCTGGTAACGTTCCGGCTGTCCCTGCGGCAGTAAAGCAAATTGAGAAACCTTTGCACTTACAAACAACATCGCCGACGCATTCTTGCAAGTAGCAACACAAGCGCCGCAGCCGATGCATGAAGCGGCATCCATGGCCTCCGATGCAATTTCTTTTGCTATTGGAATTGCATTTCCATCCGGTACGCTGCCGGTATTAACAGAAATGAATCCGCCCGCTTCCATTATCCGGTCAAATCCAGAACGATCAACCATCAAATCTTTAATGATCGGGAATGCCTTTGCCCGGAACGGTTCTACAAAAATAGTCTCTCCGTCTTTGAAA
>JAKAHQ010000312.1 GCA_021814855.1 Bacteroidota bacterium
AGCCAGTGCTTTAAATCGCTTAACTCTAGGTGGTGTAATTATTGCTAGTGCTGGAATCCTACTTGCTCTTATTCAATTTCTTTTTGAAAACAAAATATGGCCGTTTTCCTAATAAAGTGATTTTATGCAATATTCAGTAGTAAATTATAAAACGGTAAAAGAAAATTCTGATTTTAGAGTTGACGCGGACTATTTTAGACCGGATTTTTTAAATTCTCTTGAATTGGTTACATCTCATGAAAATTTAATGCTTTCCGAAATTAGCAATGTAAATGGCGGTAAAAGACTGCCACTTGGTGAAAATTTTTCAGATGAGGGAGTTTCGTATATCAGAGCGGAGGATGTTAAAAATGGATTTGTGCAATACGAAAATTCTCCAAAAATCTCACTCAAGCTGCATGATTTTTTAAAAAGATACCAGACTAAAAAAGACGATGTATTAATAACTATTGTTGGTAATTCTATCGGCGATGTTGGAATAGTTAAATTTGATCTCAAAAAGTGTAATTTGACTGAAAATTGCGCCAAAGTAACAAACTTAGAGAAAGTGATTCATGAATTTCTGTTTACTTTTTTACTTTCAAAACATGGTCAAATTCAAATTCACAGAGAAAAAGTAGGAACAGCCCAACCGAAACTTGCATTAGAAAGAATCAGGAAATTTAAAATTCCTATATTTAGTGCTAAATTTCAAAATAGTTTTTCTAACATTGTAAATCAGGCAAATCAACTTATTGATAATTCCAAATCCCTCTACTCCCAAGCCGAACAATTACTTCTTTCCGAACTCGGGCTTTTGGATTGGAGGCCGAAACACGAACTCGCTTTTGTAAAAAACTTTTCTGTTACACAAGAATCCGAGCGTTTTGACGCGGAATATTTTCAGCCGAAATATAAGAAAATAGTTGAAGCAGTAAAAAAATACAAAGGTGGATTTGATGAGCTGGGAAATTTGGTAAAAATCAAAAAAAGTGTTGAGCCGGGAAGCGAAGCGTATCAAGAAAACGGTGTGCCTTTTGTCCGCGTGAGTAATCTTTCAAAATTTGAACTTTCTACCAACAATCAGCAGTTTATATCCGAGGAATTGTACGAGGAATTAAAAATATATCAGCCAAAAAAAGGTGAAATTCTGCTTTCAAAGGATGCAACGCCCGGCATGGCTTATTTCTTGAATGAGGAACCACAGAAGATGGTAGTTTCCGGCGGTATTTTGAGATTAAAAATGGATAGTAAACAGATAATGCCGGAATATTTGACGCTTGTTTTAAACTCCGTAATCGTTCAAAAGCAAATTGAACGCGATGCTGGCGGTTCAATTATCAATCACTGGAGACCGGATCAAGTGAAAGCAACATTAATTCCTATTTTGAAAGAAGATGAACAAAAAGAAATCAAGGAACTTATTGAAAAATCGTTTAACGATAGAAAATTATCTAAATCCCTGCTTGAAATCGCCAAGCGAGGCGTGGAAATGGCAATAGAGAAGAATGAACAGGAAGCGGAAAAATGGATTGACGGTGAATTGAAAAGATTAAAATAAATTTATGAAAACTAAATCAAAGCAAGCCCCAGTAGTACAAACTTTCAGTTTGACTACGGGGCAGGCAAATTCTGGAACGGCGGGAAGAAATTAGTCCCATTAGAAAGTTGCTGTTTCTAACGGGGTAAGGCAGGAGCCCCACACAAAACTAACTTGTTCAAGAAAAAAGTGTTATACTATATTTAATATTTAATTGTATGTCGTTTTTGTACACACCGCGTCCATATATTAAAGAGAACAAGCAAAAAGCTGTTGCTGAGCTTTTGGAAAATACCGTTCCCGACAGGGATTTTTATCTTTTAGTCATCGGCGCCATTATTCTTGCCACCTGCGGCATACTGATTGACAGTATTCCCGTTCTCATCGCAAGCATGATAGTGGCTCCACTTACCTATCCTATTCTTTCTCTCGCTCTTTCCATACCCGCAGGTGACGGCAGGCTTTTTGGCCGCTCGGTTTCCATGCTCGTTATTGCCATTCTTCTTGCCGTTATTGTCGGCGGTCTGTTCTCGCTTTTCGTGAAGAGTTACTTTGATGTCGCCGAGCGCGTGCTCATTTCCTTTTTTCCCAATATTTTTTTCGATTTGACAATCGCCATAGTCGCAGGCGCCGTTGCCGCCTATGGTCTTATTCGCACGAAGGTCGGGGAAGCCATAACCGGTATCGGAATCGCGGTTTCTCTCATGCCGCCGCTCGTTGCCACCGGCATTGGCTTATTTGATCCGGTCAATAATTTGGCAATTCGCGCCGGGAGTATATTTCTCCTGAATGTTGCCGGCATTCTCGCCGGAAGTATGTTTATGTTCCTGCTTTTTGGTTTGTACAAAGAACGCCGCGCTATTAATGATAATTTAAAATAGCCATGCTTAAAGAATTCGCCAAATTTTTAAAAGAGTTCAACATTGTTTCTTTGGCTGTCGGTTTTGTCATGGGCACGGCCTCAACCGCGCTGGTGAATTCAATGGTCAAAGACGTGTTCATGCCCATTGCCGCTCCCCTCTTGGGCGCGGAATCATGGAGAGAAGCCGTCTGGCATATCGGTCCCATGTCTATCGCTATCGGCTCGTTTACGGCCGAGCTTTTTAATTTTCTCATTTTGGCCTTGATTATTTTTATAATCGCCAAAAAGCTATTAAAGATGGAGGCGCAGGATAAGAAATAATAAAGGATCTAAGCTATGACATAGGTCATGATACAAATATGAACGAAAAAGAGCCACAATATATAAGGCCAGAAAATTTACTCGAATCTTTTGGCATAGACTTTAAGGGTCTTAATGAAGAGGAGAGGGTAATGAAAAAATTACTTATAGAAGAATACAAAAAGCGGCAAAAAAATTTACTAATTGAGATAAAAAGGTGGCAAGAAGAACACCCAAAAGCAACACTTAATGATTCAATTTATTCCCTCTACAAAGAGTTGGAGAAAAAATGAATCTATGAAAGAAAAAATCGCCAGTCTTTTAATTATAATTTCACTGCTTTTTTCTCAAGCATCTTTTGTCATCGCTCAAACACTTGATCCGGTAACCACAGATACCACTACGACCACAGAGCCGGCGCCAACAACTGACACAGCCACGGAACCCGTATCCGAACCTGCGCCCGAGCCGGAACCTGTCGTAGAAGAAACCGTAACGCCGCCGGCAGATTCGACGGACTCACTGCAAGCAGACACCACGGGACCGGCCTTTATTTCTGTCGCTACCGCTTCAGCCCAAGAAACCGAGGTTACGGTAGTTTGGACAACTGACGAGCCGGCGTATGGTTTTGTAGAATACGGAGAGACAACCAGCTACGGCCTTTCTACGCAAAAGAGCGCCTCGGCGGAACTCGATCACACCGTATCCGTAACCAATCTAACGGCGGGCACCGTGTACCATTATCGTATTGTCGCGGAAGACGAAAGCGGCAATATAAACTATTCAAAAGACAGAACATTCGAAACGGCTTTGGAAGTAGTTGCCATAGACAATGTGCCGCCGGAAATTACCG
>JAKAHQ010000313.1 GCA_021814855.1 Bacteroidota bacterium
TTTGATAAATCGGTTTTTTCTCATGTAGATCTTCCTGCATTTGCATCCTTGCCAATAAAAGTGCCGGGAATTCCAGGAACGTTCACTCTACAATATACCCGTGGAGGTCTTATGGGTAATACTGACACGCGCATAATTCAAGTGCCTGTTCGTGAAGGCACGCAGGTGATATTTTACGATGACTCGTATGAGATTAGACAACCAAAATTTTCCAATATTTAATCCATAGAGAATATTTGAAGAATGGAATAGGCTACGGATTTTAACAATATCAAACTAAACATAAGACGAGGAAGTAATCACTCGTTAATATCTTAATTATGATGTCTTGGCTCAGTCGCTTAAATTATTTTACTCTAACGTGCAACTCAGTTAACTGTGCCTCATCCACTCGGGAGGGGGAATCGTCCATTAAAGATAAACCGCTTGATGTTTTAGGAAATGCGATAACATCGCGAATTGAGGATTTCCCGGCAAATAACATGGCTAATCTATCAAAACCGAATGCTATTCCGCCGTGAGGAGGTGCGCCGTATTTAAAAGCTCCCATAAGAAATCCAAATTTTTCTTGAGCTTCCTTTTCATCGATTCCAAGCGTTTTAAACATTTTGGACTGCAATAGCGAATCGTGTATTCTAATACTGCCGCCGGCTATTTCGTTGCCGTCTAAAACCAAATCGTATGCACGGGCTTTTACTTTTGAAGGTTCGGCATCCATCAACTCTATATCTGAAATTCTTGGAGATGTAAAAGGATGATGCATTGCATAATATCTTTTCGTTTCTTCGTCCCATTCAAACAGAGGGAACTCTGTAACCCAGAGCAACGCAGGTTCTAAAGCAGGATTTATCAAATCCATTCTTTTAGCCATTTCCAGCCGAAGCGAGCCCATAATAGAGAGGGCTTTATTCTTCTCGCCGGTTAAAATAAAAAGGAGGTCGCCTGGTTCGGCATTCATTTTTTTAATCAGGTTCAACTTTTCTTCATTACTTAAAAATTTTGCTATCGGGGCTTCCAGGTCGTTTTCTTTTACACGCATCCAGATTAATCCGCCGGCGCCAAGTTTCTTTACAAAGTCCGTCAGAACATCCAATTGGTTTCTTGTATAATCTCCGCAACCCTCTGCAAGAAGGCCAGTAATAATTCCATTATTAGAGATAGATTCTTTAAACACACGGAATTCCGAATCAGCGAATACTTCGTTCAAAGTTACCATTTCGAGCCCAAAGCGAGTATCGGGTTTATCGCTGCCGTATTTTTCCATTGCTTCGTCATAGCTCAATCGGGGGAGAGGAAGCTTGAGATCTTTATTTAATATTTCTTTGAAGAATACTTTCATCAATCCTTCTACGATTTCAAAAATATCTTCCATATCAACGAAGGACATCTCAACATCTATCTGTGTAAATTCCGGCTGTCTATCGGCACGCAAATCCTCATCTCTAAAACACTTCACTATTTGGAAGTATCTGTCAAGACCGGCAACCATCAATATTTGTTTATATTGCTGGGGGGACTGAGGTAAGGCATAAAATTTACCTTTATGAATTCTGCTCGGCACCAAAAAATCTCTCGCGCCTTCAGGTGTGCTCTTCATTAAAACAGGGGTTTCAACTTCAACAAAATTGTTGGAATCAAAATACTTTCTTGTTAACTGGTACATTTTGTGCCGAAGCATAAGGTTTTTCTGCATATCGGGTCTACGTAAATCCAAATACCGATATTTAAGTCTTACATCCTCGCTTGCTTCGATAGTATCATCTATTTGAAATGGAGGAGTTTCCGCTTGATTCAAAATAATTAATCTGTCAACCATTACATCTATAGTTCCGGTAGGCAATGAAATATTTTCCGTTCCGGCAGGTCGCTTTCTAACTTTGCCTTCAATAGAGATTACAAATTCACTTCGTAATTTTTTTGCCACCTCATGAGTCTCAGGATTATACGAAGGTTCGAAAACTACCTGGGTGATACCATAACGATCGCGCATTTCAATAAATATTACGCCGCCTAAATCACGTCGAACAGCAACCCAGCCGTTCAGTACAACTTCTTGCCCAATATTATTCTCTCTCAATTCTCCACAGGTATGTGTTCTTTTCTTAAACTCCATAACGCAGCTTTATTCTCCTTGAAAAAATTCAGCGCAAAGATAAACATTTAAGAAAGGGTATTCAAATTTTGCCGGTAATGATGCACGAGGATATAATTTCGCGCCAGTTTTCAGATATGACAAAAACAACATTTTCAAAGATTTATAATTATTCAATTTTATAAATACTCACAGAAGTTTAATTTTTTATAATCGGATGAACAAATACTCAGTTCTTCATTCCTCAAAATGTGTTGAACATAGAATTGACTCAAAAAAAAATTTTTCTTCACCTATTTCCAAATTTGCATATTAACTTTGCTAACCTTATCTTTTGAGTTAAGAATATTATTTTACCTAAAAAATTTAGAGAATAAAATGCTGGACGACTTAGACATTACCATCCTGAGGAAACTTCAGGAAAACGGCCGAACCAAACGCAACGAGCTTGCAGAAGCAATCGGCTTATCAATTCCGTCACTGAGTGACAGACTAAGAAAGCTTGAAGATAACGGCGTAATTGAAGGTTATTACGCAAAAGTCAATCGACATATTTTCGGTTACGACATTATGGCGTTTGTTGTTGTGTTAATGGAATCTTCAAAAAACTTTGAAAAATTTATAGAGCATGTTAAAAAGACCCCGGAAATATTGGAATGTTATTCTGTTCTTGGAGAAGGTTCTCATATTCTCAAAATAGTTGTGAAGGAAACCAGAGACTTGGAGTACCTTCTAAGCAAAATCCAATCTTGGCAAGGAGTTACACGGACGGTTACAAGTTTTGTCCTCTCGGTAATTAAAGAGACAACAAGTTTAAACTTACAATCTAAAAAGGAGCAATAATTATGGCAAAAGCAGCATCCCCCATTGATAATGTTCTGTCGTATATAAAGGCAAACAATATCAAATTTGTTGATTTCAAGTTCATGGATTTTCCCGGTCAGTGGCAGCACTTTACTGTGCCTGTAAGTCAATTTGATGAAGGCGCATTCGAGAATGGTTTTGGATTTGACGGTTCTTCAATCCGCGGATGGAAATCCATACACGAAAGTGATATGCTTATTATCCCAGATCCAGAAACAATGTTCTTGGATCCATTTGTAACAACACCGACCATTTCTATGATTTGCGATGTTTACGAACCGGCTACAAAAGAAAAATACAGCCGTTGCCCGCGCAACATAGCACAAAAAGCAAATGCTTATTTGCTATCTACAGGTATTGCGGATACAGCTTACTTTGGGCCGGAGGCAGAATTCTTTGTATTCGACGATGTAAGATTTGACTCGGGTCCAAACTTTTCATTCTATTCGGTTGATTCGAACGAAGGTAAATGGAACAGCGGACGCGAAGAAAACCCGAACTTAGGATACAAACCTCGCTACAAAGAAGGATACTTCCCAGTTCCTCCAACAGATCAATTGATGGATTTACGAAA
>JAKAHQ010000314.1 GCA_021814855.1 Bacteroidota bacterium
CTTCTTGAAGTATAATTCTAGCTGAAGCCGCAAGATCGGAACCAAGAGCCAATGCTTTCGCGCAATCTACTCCGTTCTTTATTCCACCCGAGCCGATTAAAAGAAAATCATAATCATTTTTAAGCTCATTAACTGTACGAATACAGTATGAAGTCGGTAAACCCCATTCTCTAAAGTATTCATCATCTTGCTTCTTACGCAGCAATTCAACCGCCGCCCAGCTTGTACCGACTGAACCGGCTACGTCTATCCCTCTAACGCCGACATCTAAAAGCTTTTTGGCAGTTTGTTTTGAAATACCGGCACCAACTTCTTTCACAATTATCGGTATCTTAATCTTTGGAATTACTTTTTCAAGCTTTGTTAATAGACCTTTAAAATTTGGCTCTCCTTCCGGCTGCAGCAGCTCTTGAAGCGGATTTACGTGGATTACCATCGCATCTGCTTCAATCAGATCAATTAAAATTTTAAAATCCTCAAGAAGTTTTTTTGACTTAATGACTTGTGCTGCGCCAATATTTCCGAGTACTGGAACATTACCGGCATTTTTTGTTACTACTCTATAAGTGGAGTGCAGTGATTTATCTTCTAAGGCTTGCCTTTGACTGCCGACTCCGATAGGAATATTTAGTTCTTTGGCAGCAACTGCAAGCCTTTCATTAATTCTTTCTGCTTCTAGCGTTCCTCCGGTCATACACGATATCATGAAAGGATTATTTATTTTCTTCCCAAAGAATTTTGTTGAGAGGTCAATCTCGTCAAATTCAACTTCAGTAACAGCATTATGCTCAAATTCATAATTATCAAAACCGTTTGTTTTTGTCTTGTAGGCAACATCATCTGTAAGACAAAACTCGATGTGTTCCTTTTTGCGCTGTGTCGTTTTGCTATTTGACATCTTTTTTCTATAAAATATTCTAGTTCAAAATAAATATTTTTTGCTTTAGTTACCGAATCGTTATTATTCTACTTATTAAAAAGATAGCCGCGCGGTGCGGCTTCTTTTATATTTTTTGGTTGTCCCGGATAATTATATTTAATTGAATATTCTTTCTTAAGCCTAACGGAATTATGTTACTAATAAATTACTGTTTCTTATTAATCTGCACTTCCACATTAAATCTGTTCGTTAATCTCCTTGTTGAACCTTGGAAATCGTAGGCCGCTATTGTTATGTAGCGAGGTTTATCAACTCCCTTTTCGGTTAAGGTTAAGGATTTTTCTTTAAAATCATCAACCTTACTCCAATTGGTAGATAGCGTAGTCCAATCGTTTCCAAGACATCCTTCAATCTGAGATGACAATTTGCTAAAGGCAGCTTCCGCTTCTTCAAACTTATCACCGTTGTAATACAGCGCGTTGTAAGAACCGTCGTTCTCATCAAAGAACTGATCAATCGATTCGTTCAGTTTAACCATTTTCTGGTTGGAGTTGATAGAATTTTCCATTAAAACAAAATATGCTTTAGCATGCGCTAAAATAAAATCCAGAGTAGTACAAAAATCAGAGCCGTTCGCTAACTCCAATGAGTTTGGTTCGGCTATAGAGTTCCTAAGAACATACTTCCCTTTCGTATTTTGAGGACTTACAATGTATAGTATCCAATTTCCGCTGGAAGATATATTCGTTAGAATACTTGCGTAGCCCTTGCCGTCGTTGGTACTTTGATTTACTATTTCACCTTTTGGATTCACAAGAGCAAGCACAGGCTGAAAGTCGTTCGAATAAACAAGAAAATTGACTTCCTCGCCGGCATACAGCTCAATTTCAAAACCTTTGTATCTTCCGAAATCTTTCTTAACTAAATCTTTGGAAGTCAGCTGACCATGAATCTCGTTGTAATCAACCTGAAACTTGGATGGTTGATCTTGCGGATAAACAATTATTGGTATTAGGAAAACCAGAACGACAAAATAGCGGAGCTGTTTCATTCTTCCCTCATATAAAATGTTTTTTAGTTATAAACCGTAATTCTTACCCGATTACAAACTTTTCTGTAATAATGTTTCACATCCGAATGAAATATATTCTCTCAAGATCGGTATGCCCGGCAGTTTGATGGTTGGCAATCCGAAACGAATGGCGTATATCGGACGGAAAAAATAATATTCTTTTTTAACAGGGAACATACTTCTGCTCAATGACTGCCTTTCAAATTCTTTTATAGTGCAACCTGTGCTGAAATGGAGTTTTATTTCATCGATGTAGCCCGGACTCTCACCCATTACCGATGCTGCTTTCTTCAAAAAAGATTTAGGCAGAACATGTAAATAAGGTATTACCTTCATAAAACTTTTGCCTATCTGCTGATGCCCGGCAAACGGAGATCGCTTCGGCGGAAAGCTCATAAATAAATATCCCTTTGAATTTAACAGCGCGTTAAGATTATCGAAGGCTGCAGTCTTATTAGGAATATGCTCAATAACTTCCCTCATAATTATGAAATCGAATTTCTCATTTAATATATCGGGAAGACGGGGATCCATAATATCTCCAACTACAACTTTTAGAGAAGGATCTTTTTGAGTTGCTACCGCGGCACGCTCTGCGCTTATTTCCAGTCCGACAGCATAAATGCTGAGTTCCTTCATAACTTCAAGCAAACCGCCCTCGGCACAACCGACTTCTAGAATCCTTTTGTTATGGAAATCCGGAATATATTTTTGAAAATACGGCAGCAAATAATTCTGCGTGTATTTCTTTTGTTCGTAAAAGTGTTTTTCAGCCATGTTTGAATAATTTTATTGACGTGCTAAATTAAACAAAGTTATTCTACATGCAAAACTTAATCGCAGAATTGATTTTAACTACTTGTATAGCGACTGCCGGATTGTCTCTTTCGCGTTTTCTTTCTATTAATGAGGAGAAAGTTTTAGTGCCAGTTTTTTTCCTAACTCGTCAATTTTGTATGAGCCGTACATTTCGGCGGATGACGGAGCCTCGTAATTTCCTCTTGCCAAAATTTCACCGCTTTTAAGATCTACTACAAATGCATTGCAGCCGGCAATAAAATTTTTTGCGCCGCCCGCGCCGTTTGATATACCTGCTTGATCTTCCACGTTGCGTTTATCCAAATTTACGTATCCGATTATTAACGCATCAATTCCTTTTAGATTATTTACAGCGGCAATGTAATTTTTATGAATCTCCTCTACAGTCAATCCTGATTTTTGTAAAAGGGCATCAAGCTCTTCTTGTTCAATAATCTCGTAGTCGAATGTGACAAGCCATTCTCTTAGCGATTTTGCCAGACGCAGGCTAACGTCTTTATCCGGACAATCGAACGGAAGAACCGCGTATTTTTTATAAGGTGAAAATTTGTCGGCGTTTCTAAGCGCTTCATTTGCGCAGCCCGAAATTAGAATAGTAAATAATAACGCGGTAAGTACTGCTGATCTTCTCATTAAACCCTCCCGTAAAAAGTTTGGTTATTATAAATACCAGCTTGTTTTAGTATAGTATTTTATTTTATCTATGATTAAATACAAATTGAATAACCAAATCCGGTAGAACGAGAAAATCTCCC
>JAKAHQ010000315.1 GCA_021814855.1 Bacteroidota bacterium
CTCTGCTTGCACTTCAGGTACATTAAAGCCGTCGCATGTAATACTTGCAGCGGGTTATTCAACGGAAGACGCTAATGGAACTATTCGGTTTTCTTTTGGCCAGCAAAATACCGAACATGAAGTGGACTATGTTTTAGAAGTACTGGAAAAATTCGAAAAGAAATTTCGCATATGATGTTACTTGCTTCCTAGGATCAAAACTTTCCTCAACAATACATTCTCAAGTCATGAAGTTAATTAAGGAAGAAAGTTTTTCTTTCATATCTTTTCTGTTCACAATAAAATCGAGAAATCCGTTTTCAAGTAAAAATTCAGAGCGCTGAAATCCTTCGGGTAAGTCACGCCCGATAGTTTGCTTGATGACTCTTGGTCCGGCAAAACCAATCAATGCTTTAGGTTCGGCAATTATTACATCGCCGAGCATAGAATAACTTGCGGTTACTCCGCCCGTCGTAGGATCCGTAAGAACCGAGATATAAGGAATGTTCGCATCGGCCAGACGGGCCAGCCGGGCGCTGGTCTTAGCCATTTGCATTAATGAATACGCGCCTTCCATCATTCTAGCGCCGCCGCTTTGACTTATAATGATCAACGGAATTTTTTCTTCGTAGGAGACGTCGGCACACCGGGCAATTTTCTCTCCGACCACCGAGCCCATGCTGCCGCCGATAAATTTAAAATCCATGCAGGCAAAAGCAACTTTTTTACCTTCAATTTTTCCAACTCCGGTTTTCACCGCATCGTTAAGCCCGCTTTTCTTTATTGTAGCTACTGTACGATCAGCATAAGGTTTAGTATCAGTAAACTCCAACGGATCACCGGATTTCATTTTCTTATCAAGTTCTTTGAAGCTGCCTTTATCAAGTAAAATCTCTATATATTGTTCGCTGCCTATTCTAAAATGATAATTACATTTGGGACAGCACCAGATATTCACTTCAAGCTGCTTTGTATGAATTATTTCTCCGCAGTCTTCGCACTTTACCCATTGCCCGTCGGGTATATCCGTCTTTATACTGCTTGGCGAGATGTTTTCTTTTTTTCTTTTAAACCAGGCCATTAAGATTTTCTCTTCTCGATATTGACGAATAATGTAACGGTTTGATTCGGTTCCTTGGGATCATTGGAGTACAAGGTTACGGTTCTTGTAAGTTTTCCTTCGCGGTTGGATGTGTCAAGATCAATTCTTAATGTACCGGACTCTCCCGGCTGCAACGATTTGCTGCTCAGTAATGCGGCCGTACAACCGCAAGATGTTTTTACATCCGTGATGTTTAGTACGGCATTACCAATGTTCTTAAATTCTACCTTGAACTCAACAATTTTGCCTTCTTCTACATCGCCGAAATCATGAGAGGCAACTCCCAGTTTCATTCTTGCTGACTTTCCGTCCTTAGACATAGCCGTGTTTTTATCAACTACAACACCGGTAAAAGACAATTTCAATTCCGGGGTTTGCGGGTCGTTCGAAAATACATAAACAAATTTTTCCTGGGGGCCCAATCTATTTTGAGAATTAAATTCGACCTGGATAGCCGTCTTTTCATTCGGTTTGAGTACGGACTTTTGCGGTTTAGCAGCAGTACACCCGCATGAGGCGTTTACCCGCCCAATGGCCAAATCTGCATTGCCGACATTCTGAACAATAAATTCATGTTTAGCCATCTCACCTTCGATAATGGTACCGAAATCATGATGAGTTTCTTTGGCCTCTATTTTAGGCACCGAATTTTGTCCGAAGACGGAAGCAGCAATTAAAAATAATCCAAACGCAAAAATTTTCTTCATGATTTTCCCTTCACTGCAAATTTCTTAAAATAATTTGGTTCCAGATAATCGTATTCAAAAGTTAATAAATCCTTTCCAAATAAATAAGCCCATCTTCCAATCGATGCGGCGCTTAAGCCATGGTTTAATTTTATAATATTTTCATTCTCAATATTCCCGAATGCGGTTTCATTATTAGCTATGTGATTTATTAGATCGGTTTTATCCACAAGTTTCAATCCTTCAAGAACATCAACCAGCTTTCCTCTTTTAACAAATTTGGAAAAATAAACGTCGTCTGTGCTGGCATTTGACACCAATATAAATTTAGAATTATCCGGCAAGTATTGAGAAATTTGTAAAGCATAAGCATAGTCGGTCGGAACCGGAAGCAACGGCAACTTCAATCCAAAAGCCATTCCTTTAGCTGCGGAAAGTCCGATTCTTAAACCGGTAAAGGAGCCGGGCCCAATTGACACAGTGATTGCCTTTAAATTCTTTGGATCAATCGAAGTGCTCGACAAAACACTTTCTATCATACCCATAATTTTTTCCGAATGAATATGCTTTTGCAAATAATTTAATTCCACAAAAACATTTACATCCATCATTACTGCAATGCTGCATAAATCTCCCGATGTCTCTATTGCCAGTATTGGGAAAAAGCTATCCATTTTTTTTGATTCTTATTTTTCTTGAAGATTCGTTTTCAAATTTGAAATCGACTTGGAAATTTTTTCTTGGCAAGATTTCCGGAAATAATTCTGCCCACTCAACAAAAACAATCGAGTCGGCGCCTACAAGATAATCTTCGATTCCAATATCATAAAGTTCGGCAACTTTTTTAATGCGATAGAAATCGAAATGAATTATTTTCCTGCCGCTTTCGTACTCGTTAACAATTGCAAAACTCGGACTGGTTACATTATCGATTCCCAAAACGGAACAGACTTGTTTTACGAAAAAAGTTTTCCCGCTTCCGAGATTGCCGTTAAGAAGGATTACGTCGCCGCAGTTCAAATCGCCCGCAAATTGTGCTGCGAGCAAAGCTGTTTCTTTTTCAGAAGCAACGTTTATTTCAACCGGGTATTCCAATTACGCTTTAGACTCCATTGTTACAACCGGCAATATCATTTCTTCCATCGATATGCCGCCGTGCTGAAAACTGTCTTTGTAATGACTTAGATACTTATGATAATCGGTCGGGTACACAAAATAAAAATCTTCTTTGGCAATAATATAGCTTATAGTTAAACCTCGCTTGGGAAGTTTAAAATCATTTGGATTCTTTACAAAGATAGCATGCTTATCCTCTACCTTAAGATTGCGCCCGAACTTGAATCTTAAGTTTGAAGATGCTTCCCTATCGCCTAAAACTTTTGAACCGCGCTGGGTGCGGATACTTCCGTGGTCGGTGGTAAGAACAATTCTTGCTTTAGGTATTGTAGCTATTGCTCTAAACGTGTTGAGCAAAGACGAGTGCTGAAACCAACTATTTGTAAGCGATCTATAAGCCGGTTCATCCGGCGCAATTTCTTTTAAGATATCGGAATCCGACCGGCCGTGCGCAATCATATCAAGAAAGTTGACCACAACAGCCATCAAATTAGTTTTCCTGTGAGAGAGAACATTTTGCTCAAACGATCTGCCAACATCCGGGTCGATTATCTTCACATATTTCAACTCGTTGTGCAGAGATATTTTTTTTCTGTTAAGAAGGTGCTGCAGCAAATCCTTCTCGTATTTGTTCATGCTG
>JAKAHQ010000316.1 GCA_021814855.1 Bacteroidota bacterium
TCCCAGAATCCGCTATAATCTTTTTTAGCTCTTTTGTCTAGCTCATCCCAATCCTTAATATGAGCTTTTTCAATTACTTCATTTGATGGATAGAAGACTTCGCCGGAAAGTTTTTTTGACGCCATGTTGCCTCCTCGAAATTAGTTGGGAACTTTTTATTAAATTTTATCGTCTCAGGATTTAAAATGATGTTGATTTGAGATTAGTTCAAAAAAAACATCATTTTGTATTTCATTTTAATTTATTTTGCGGATACAATCATTAATTTAAAGAGAATATAAGAATTAGTTTGATGATTCTAAAAAAAGAAAAATATTATAGGTCATTTTCGTCCTTTATTCTTACGGCTTATATAGCTTTTCTTTTAGCGGCTTCTTTTCACACGCATCATATAAGTTTTTATACTTACAATTCCGTAAGCGACGGTTCAGCAAATCTTAACCAGGAAATCGCGTCGGTTTGTATTTTCAACCAAATAAACAGGCCTACTTATTTTTACTGCAACCAGGATAATTTTACGCTTGAAAATATCGGCGAGTTCGTATTTACGCCTGTAATTTTCAATACAGTTCATCCTGTAAAATCTTGCCTTCATTCATCCGGTTTACGAGCTCCCCCGGCGATTATCTGAATTAAATATTCCGCTTGCACAATTCTGCAATGCGGAAAATATTTTCATTCAAATAATTAATTCTTTCGGAAAAATTTATCCCGGTATTATATCCGGCGGAAAATTTAGGTGAGGAACTCATGCATAAGAAAATATTTTTTCTTTTCGGATTAATTATGCTGTACTCACAGATGTGGGCCCAGTCTAATGTTAATCCGAATATAAGTCTTATAGGAACTTTCAATACATATACAAATTTTATTAAGGGCGATCCGGGTTACGGAAAGTTAAACTTTCAAACCCCGGAAATGGAATTGCTTGTCGACGGCTACTTAAATCCTTTCGCGCTCGCGACGGCAAATATATCTTATGAGAACAATGAATTCGGCATAGAGGAATTATACGGCAACATAGTTCGCGGTTTGCCGTTTGATATGCAGATCAAAGCCGGAAAATTTCTTGTCGGCTTTGGAAAACTTAATACTGTTCACGCGCACGCCTGGCCGTTTCTCGAACGCCCTTTATATCACCAGGTCTTCTTTGGCGAAGGCGGGATGAACGATGTAGGAGTTAACGCGAGTTTTCTATTGCCCACCGGGGATGTTTATACAAATTTAGAGCTCGGCGTTTATAAAGGCGCTTTTCTCAATCCTCTTACCGATGCCAACTATGCGGACCGCGGAGTAAATCCTGTTTTTGTAGGACGGCTCGGCTCCTTTCTTTCCATAGGCGATTACGGCAATCTCGAAGTTGGATTAAGTTCCGCTTACGGCACTTACGCAAAAGGCAATTTAATCTTATTCGATATTTTGCATACAAGTAATGTGCAGTCTTTCAACTATTTCTACGGCGGAATTGATTTTAAATACAAATATTCGCCGGATGCGTATACGGCTTTTACTTTTCAAGGTGAAGCAATGTTTAATCACCGCGATGTTCCGAGAGCAGATATTAGAGGAATTGATTTTTCTACAGATAAGATGACCACCATTAATAACTCCGGCGCGTTTGTTTATTTCGATTATAGATTTATGGCGCAATATAGTTTCGGAATTAAGTACGATTACACGGCGGGTATTGTAGGCGCGGAACCTACGTTTACATCGCTCGCTAACGATGATGTTAACTCTACCCAGGGAATTGAAGGATGGCTTGCGTACTATCCCGTCGAAGAAACTTCCGTACTCCGGCTCGGAGTTCAGCATCTAATGTTTCATAACGGAGACGGAATTAATAGGGATGCAGCCACTACAATCAAATTACAATTTTTATTTTCACTCGGGCCACACAAGGCTCACCCGTTTTAATTTTAAGAGAGGATAGAAATGAAAAAATTACTTATAGCAATTTTGTTAACGATTACGAGTTTAAATTTTGCGGGAGTTAGAGTAGTCGCGTCTACTTCCGTCATTGCCGACCTGGTTAAGCAAGTTGGCAAAGATAAAGTCAGCGTGGATTATATTGCCCGCGGGGACCAGGACCCGCATTTTGTCGAAGTGCTTCCGAGTTACATGCTGAAGCTTAGAAACGCCGATGTATTTTTTAGAATCGGTATGGCATTGGAATTATGGTCCAATCAATTGATTGACGGCTCAAGAAACAGTCATCTCAAGATTGTAGATTTATCTACCGATATCCCGAAGAAAGACGTGCCGAATTACCGCCCGGACGCGAGTTACGGCGATGTTCATCCCTTCGGCAACCCTCATTACTGGCTCGATCCGGAAAACGCGAAGATAATGGCAAAAGAGATTTACGAAACTCTCTCTTCGGAATCTCCGTCCGATGAGCCGTACTTCAAAAAAAATCTCAACGATTTTGATTCGAGACTCGATAAAAAAATGACCGAGTGGGCCGCGGAAATGGCTAAGGTAAAGGGCAAACCGTTCATCGGCTTTCATGAAAGCTGGGTTTATTTTGCCGATAGATACGGAATTAAATTAGCCGGATTCGTCGAGCCGAAACCGGGAATTGCCCCTTCCCCTTCTCATAACGCGGAATTAGTTCAGTTAATAAGAAGTAAGGGCATTAAAACTCTTCTCATGGAAAATTTCTACAGCGATTCCGCTCCTAATCAATTGGCGCAGTTAACTGGAATTAAAATTGTTAAAGTGGCAACCGCTCCTTACGGCATGAAGAATATAGATTCGTATATCGACATGATGGATTATATCATAAAACAAATTGTTCAGAACAGTTAAAAAATTGATAAATTAATTCAGTCAAGAACAATATGAATAAAGAAATAATAAAACTTGCGGGCGTTACTATCGGCTACGGAAAAGAAGCGATAGTCTCCGGGATAGATTTAACAGTCTATGAAAATGATTTTATCGGGATTGTAGGACCGAACGGCGCGGGTAAAACCACGATGCTTAAAACTCTTCTAGGTAATCTCAAGCCCCTGGCCGGTTCCATCGAAAAAGAAAATTTGCGGTTCGGATATGTGCCCCAGCGGGATACCGTTCAGCCGCTCCTACCCTATTCCGTTTTCGATGTTGTTATGATGGGAAGATATTCTCTCGGCGGTGTTTTCAAAAAGATTACGGAGAAAGATAAAGCGGTAGTTGAAGAATCTCTTTCTTATGTCGGCTTAAGCGAATTGAAAAATAAAAACTACAATAGTTTATCCGGCGGACAAAGGCAGCGCACGTTAATAGCGCGTGCGCTCGCCGTTCAGCCGAATGTTTTAATTCTCGACGAGCCCACCAACGGTATGGATACACCGTCACATTATTCTCTGCTTAATTTAATTTCCCGGCTTCACGAAGAAAAGAACCTGACCATATTTATCGTAAGTCATCTTCTTTCCGATGTTGCCAACTTTGTGAAAAAAATTGTTATGATAGATAGGGAATATTTCCAAACGGGAAGTATATAAGAAATCCTTTCCGAAGAGAATCTTAAA
>JAKAHQ010000317.1 GCA_021814855.1 Bacteroidota bacterium
CCCCGTCGTAAATTTAACGACCTTCTTTGCAGGGATTAAAATTTGTTCTCCGGTTTTGGGATTTCTTCCCATTCTTTGTTTTCTGTCCACGAGAACTAATTTTCCCAAGCCAGGAACAACAAATCCTTTTTTAGCTTCTTTGTAAGCTAAAACAACTAATTCCTGAATGAACTCTCCAGTTGCCTTTTTGCTCATACCGGATTTTTTCGACATATAGGTCAAAAGTTGACTTTTTGTCATTGGCATTGTGTTACCCCTTAATTTGTGAATTAAAGTTCTGATGAAATTTAGTATTTTTTTAATATAAAACAAACAGATTTTGTCTATTTATTAACATTTTGATTTACCCGGGGATCTCCTCGTTAAGCAATAAATTTAGGGATAAAATGATGGTTGGAAAATTTTTGAATCCAAGATTATTAAAGTTAATTTGCACATAAAATTTCCGAACGCAGGTGAAAAAATTCTTTTTAAAATTCTCGTTATTGATCTTTATCCTTGATTTTGCTATGCCGTCAGCAGTATTCACACAGAATAAAATTCTTCCGGATACTGTTAAACATACTGCGGCAACTGCTGCCGATACACTTTCTAAAAAACCAAAAGCCGAACTTCTAAGACCGATACATTATCCCGGCCTTGTAAATACAAGCGTAAACGAATTAATGCTTGGAAAGACTTATACTGATAGAACCGACTACAGATACACCGGCGACATTATTTCCGGATTACCTTTTGGTTTCGTTCAGGATTTAGGCTCTATCGGGCAACCTTATGAAGTAATGCTGAACGGAAATGGTTACGGAAAAATTTCTTTCCTGAATGACGGAATTTTTCTAAATAACCGTTTGTTAAATGCATTCGACATGAATCATTTTCAATCGGAAAGTTTTGACTCGCTTGAAATAATTCCTTTATCCATGGGCTTTTTATACGGCAACGATAATAATCCTTCGGCTGTGAATTTTATTTCACGTCAGCCGGATATATACAAATCCTATTCCCGAATTAAATTTTACCAGGCGCCGAACACAGAGGGATTCATAGACGGAACATTCAGCGTTATGCCGTTTCATAAACTCAACACTTATTTCGAAATAACCAATCAAAGTATCGATCCGATTTACACAAGTCCTTACTCTAACGTAACAAAGATAGGTACGGACCTTAGTAACTGGCTTGGATCAGTGCGGATTAATTATTTGCTTTCAAAAAACACGAACATAATTGCAGATTATCGATACCATAACTCGATTGTACAACTTTTCGGCGGCATCGATGCAGAGCAAATTCTTCAGGGCAATGGAGCATCACAATTCAATACTCTCTTGTACGACAATTTACAAGCGCCCGTAAAGTTTTCGAACCGCTATCAGAAAGCCTCCGGTCATAATTTCAACTTACGATTACTGGGAAATTTGTTATCGAATTCTCTCACGGACCTATCTCTCTATTATCAAACTAACCTTGTTGAATTCAGGCAAAACGAGAGTAGTACGGATTACCAGGAAAACGCAGCCTCGATAGTAGACAACAATGAAAGCAAAACTTACGGATTAAATTTCCGGCAGGAGCTCAGTTACGATTTCTTCGACATTTCAGCATTGGCAAATTACGAGACGACGAACTTTTCCTCGCCGCTTATTTCCAACGACATTTCGAAAAATAGTTTTTCTGTTGCAGGTATTGCAGGACTTAAATTGATCGACAATTCCATTAAGCCTGTCTTCTTTGCAAAATATCTCAACTATTCCGGTTCGGGTTACTACGGAATCGGCGGTCGCATTGGATTAGACATTGCCAGTGATCTAAAACTAAATGCCGGCATTTCCTCATTTCAAAAACCGCATTCAATAATGGAAGAAACTTTTACGCTTGCCGGTATTCAGCTTAATAAACAGAGAGTCAACGTTTTAGAAATTTCAGGGGAATATTCTGGCAAGTCATTTTTCGGGAGATTAGGATATTTCACTCAAGCGTTGTCAAACTCATTAATCTCCGCGGTTAAAAACGATTCTCTAATTAGCGACCGTGCGGTTTATTTCAATTCGAAAAACATCTCTCTTCAAGGTATAAATTTTTGTTTGAATTTTCATTTATGGAAAATTCTTCTGAGCACAAACACTGCCTACTATTTTAATTCCGCCAATAGAAGCGATTACAAAGTTCCTGAATTTACATCTACCGGCGGCATTTATTATATCGATACCTTGTTCGAAAGAAATTTACATTTGAAAGCCGGCATCAATTATTATACTGTTGGCCCACAGGATTATACCATAATTGATTTTGAAAAGGAAATTACTTCAAACTACATATGGAACGGTTCTTCGCAGAGCTATATGCCTATCTCGCCGGTTCAAACTTCAACTTCATTTCAGATTGATTTTTTTCTTGCCGGAAGAATTAGGGAAGCCGCGACAGTTTATATTGTCTTTCAAAACTTAACCAACCTGAAATATTTTATTGTTCCGTATTATCCCAAACAGGCAAGCGGGCTGCGGTTTGGAGTTGCGTGGGATCTTTTTAATTAGCTTATGGTTTTTTTACCGGATTAATTTTCGTGTAAACTCGGATAGAACAACAGCTGAGGCGCTTGCAACGTTTAACGATTCGGCTTTACCTCTTCCGGGTATTGTTATTTTTTCATCCGCGAGACTTAATATTTCCTGAGTTGGTCCGTTCGCCTCATTCGCAAATATCATTACGTATTTCCCCGTCTTTTCGAGTTCGTACAAATTATTACCATTTATATCGGCACAGAGTATTTTGTATCCCTTGCTTTTTAATTCATGAATTCTCAGATAAAATTCTTGTTCTTCGGTAACATTTAAATGAAATACCGAGCCCGCGGATGCACGTATTACTTTCGGAGAATAAACTTCCGCACAATTATCGCTCAGCAGCACTGTTTCTATTCCGAACCAATCGCAGTTTCTTATTATCGTACCAATGTTTCCCGGATCAGAAATATTTTCCAACGCAACTATAGCCCCGGTTTGAATATTGATTTTTGCGCTGCTTCTTTGGATAAACACTGCTGTTATTCCCTGCGGATTTTTTGTATCCGATAGTTTTTTGAGTTCAGCGGTCTTAATAATTTCTATCCGTATGTTTTTCTTCCTGAACGCTTCAAAGTAGTTACTATTATTATCCAGGAATGCTTTTGAAGCCAAAACAATTTCACAAGGGAACGAAGCATTAAGCGCTTCTTTAATTAATTTGGGACCTTCAACCAGAAATTTACCTTCGCTATTGCGGAATTTTTTAATTAATAACGACGAGTAATATTTTAATTCTGTTTTAGTGAGCATTTAGAGTTCAATTATTCAATTCAAATATAGAGATTTTCAAGAATCAAAAAATTACAAGAAGATTTCGAATTATCTATTCTAACTTATTGCGCTGAATGGTAATTTTATATTAGATTTGTGCCTCAAAAATGCTGGCGTAGCTCAGCTGGTAGAGCAGCTGATTTGTAATCAGCCGGTCGGCGGTTCAAATCCGTCCGCCAGC